>NZ_JBYTCN010000008.1:163831-183205 GCF_058790335.1 Rhodanobacter sp. FW101-FHT13A11
CACCCCCACCTCCCCTGTTACCCCCCAGGCCGGCCTGCGCGCCGGCGATGTGATCACCATGGTCAACCAGCAGAAGGTCGGCAGCGTGGCCGAGTTCCAGGCCGCCACGAAGGACGTGAAGGCCGGCAGCACGGTGCTGTTGCTGGTACGCCGCGGCGACCAGAGCAGCTTCATCGGCCTGACGGTACCGGACGGCAAGTAGGCAGCAGGCAGACTGCTGCGCCCGTGCGACCCGGCTGTGGCGCGGTCGTCCCCGTGAGCGGGAGGCGGCCGCGCCGCGCGGTCCGGTGGCGGCGACGGGTTCCATGCGATAATGCCGGGTTAGCGTCGTGCCATAGCGACGCGCCGTCACGCGTGGTGCGTGCCGGCGAGACCCAAGCCCGACAGGCCGCCTGCGCTCCATGGAATTGATCCGCAACTTCTCCATCATCGCCCACATCGACCACGGCAAGTCGACGCTGGCCGACCGCATCATCCAGCTTTGCGGCGGCCTGGCCGACCGCGAGATGGAGGCGCAGGTGCTGGACAACAATCCGATCGAGCGCGAGCGCGGCATCACCATCAAGGCGCAGTCGGTGTCGCTGCCGTACAAGGCGCGCGACGGCAAGACCTACCAGCTCAACTTCATCGACACCCCGGGCCACGTGGACTTCTCCTACGAGGTCAGCCGCTCGCTGGCCGCCTGCGAGGGCGCGCTGCTGGTGGTAGACGCTGCCCAGGGCGTCGAGGCGCAGTCCGTCGCCAACTGCTACACCGCGGTGGAGATGGGCCTGGAAGTGGTGCCGGTGCTGAACAAGATCGACCTGCCCACCGCCGACATCGAGAAGGTGAAGGTGGAGATCGAGGCGGTGATCGGCATCGACGCCACCGACGCGGTGGCGATCAGCGCCAAGACCGGCCTCAACGTGGTCGAGGTGCTGGAGGCGATCGTGGCGCGCATCCCGCCGCCCAAGCCGCGTGACACCGACCGGCTGCAGGCGCTGATCATCGACTCCTGGTTCGACAACTACCTCGGCGTGGTGTCGCTGGTGCGCATCATGCAGGGCGAGATCAAACCTGGCGACAAGCTGCTGGTGATGTCCACCGGCCGCGTGCACGAGGTGGACGACGTGGGCGTGTTCACGCCCAAGCGCAAGAAGCTGGACAAGCTCGGCGCCGGCGAGGTGGGCTGGATCAATGCCTCGATCAAGGACGTGCACGGCGCACCGGTGGGCGACACGCTGACGCTGGCCGCGAAACCCGCGGAAAAGCCGCTGCCCGGGTTCCAGACCATGCAGCCGCGCGTGTTCGCCGGCCTGTTCCCGGTCGCCGCCGACGACTACCCCGCGATGCGCGAGGCGCTGGACAAGCTGCGCCTGAACGACGCCGCGCTGTTCTTCGAGCCGGAATCCTCCGAGGCGATGGGCTTCGGCTTCCGCTGCGGCTTCCTCGGCATGCTGCACATGGAGATCGTGCAGGAGCGGCTGGAGCGCGAGTACGACCTCAACCTGATCACCACCGCGCCGACCGTGGTCTACGAGGTGCTCAAGACCGACGGCAGCACGCTGCCGCTGGACAACCCGGCCAAGCTGCCGCCGTCGCCGCAGATCGAGGAGATCCGCGAGCCGATCATCGTCGCCAACATCCTCACCCCGCCGGACTACATCGGCAACATCATCACCCTGTGCGAGGAGAAGCGCGGCGTGCAGCGCTCGATCCAGTACCTGGCCACCCAGGTGCAGATCAGCTACGAGATGCCGCTGGCCGAGGTGGTGCTGGATTTCTTCGACCGTCTGAAGTCCGTTTCGCGCGGCTACGCCTCGATGGATTACCACTTCGACCGTTTCGAGGCCGGCCCGTTCGTGCGCGTGGACGTGCTGATCAACGGCGACCGCGTGGATGCGCTCTCGCTGATCGTGCACCGCAGCCATGCCGACCGGCGCGGCCGCGACCTGGTCGAGCGGATGAAGGACCTGATCCCGCGCCAGCAGTTCGACGTGGCTATCCAGGCCGCGATCGGCGCCCAGGTCATCGCGCGCTCCACGGTGAAAGCCTTGCGCAAGAATGTTCTGGCCAAGTGCTACGGCGGCGACGTCAGCCGCAAGAAGAAGCTTCTGGAAAAGCAGAAGGAAGGCAAGAAGCGCATGAAGCAGGTCGGCCGCGTGGAAATCCCCCAGGAAGCCTTCCTGGCCGTATTGAAAGTGGACAAATAGGCCGGGATTCGGGATTCGGGATTCGGGATTCGACAGAGCATGTCTGCGCTCCGAATCCCCAATCCCGAATCCCCATTCCCGGCTCCAACGGAGCCCCCCATGGAATTCGATTTCTCCGCCATCCTGCTTGCCCTCACCGTGCTGTTCGGCGTGGTGTGGGGACTGGATCGGCTGTTTCTGTACAAGCGGCGCAAGGCACGCCTGGGCGCCGCCGGCGAGGAGTATCGCGACCCGGCCCCGGTGGACTGGTCGCGCTCACTGTTTCCGGTGGTGCTGGTGGTGCTGCTGCTGCGCTCGTTCGTGGCCGAGCCGTTCCGCATCCCGTCCGGCTCGATGATGCCGACGCTGGACGTGGGCGACTTCATCCTGGTGAACAAGTTCGCCTATGGCCTGCGCGTGCCGGCGTTCAACAACAAGTTCGTCGACCTCGGCGAGCCGAAGCGCGGCGACGTGGTGGTGTTCCGCTTTCCCGGCTACCTGTGCCAGGACGGCGGCAGGCTGGTGCGCAGCGGCGACATGAGCTGCAGCGACCCGCAGGCGCCGGTGCCGGCGCAGAACTGGATCAAGCGGGTGATCGGCCTGCCGGGCGACAGCATCGAGGTGCATGGCGCCGACCTGCTGGTCAACGGCCAGCGCGTGAACGCCGAGGAGATCGGCCCGTACGTGGGCAATCCGCAGCGCAGCGTCGACCAGATCATGCTGAACATGGGCGCCACGGTGTGGACCGAGCACCTGGGCAAGGTCAGCCACATGGTCGCGCGGATGCCGGCCTATACCACGCCGAATTCGATCCCGAACGACCGGGTGCCCGCGAAGGTGCCGCCGGGTTGCTACCTGGTGATGGGCGACAACCGCAACGACAGCCTCGACAGCCGCTGGTGGGGCTGCCTGCCGGAACGGAACCTGGCCGGCAAGGCGTTCCTGATCTGGATGAGCTGGAAGGGATGGGGCACCGGCGGCGTGGATTTCTCGCGGATCGGCACGGTGATCCACTGAGGCGGATGCGGCGCGGGGTGTTTGCCAAAGCGTGACGGGGTCGCACTGTCGCGCGCGCGGCAGCCGACAGTGCGAGAATCCGCAGGCATAATCGGCACGCCGGCGGGGCCAGTCCCCGCCGCATCGGGACCAATCACAGACAGGTACGCCGCGCGGGCGGCATTAGCGAGGGGACTATGAAATCGAAGCAGTCGGGCGTCACCCTGATCGGGTTCCTGATCGTCATGGCCTTCGTGGCCTTCCTGGCCTACATGGCGATGAAGCTGGCACCGTCGTATTCGGAATACATGGGCGTGGTGAAGGCGATGAACCAGGTCGCCACCGAGGGCACCAACGGCAAGTCGCTGGACGAGATCCGCCGGGGCCTGATGTTCAAGATGGGCTTCCAGTACGTCGACGACGCCACCATCCAGCCGAAGGACATCACCATCGTGCGCAACAGCGGCGGCGCCAGCCAGCTGCGCGTGGCCTACGACAAGCAGATCCCGTTCATGTACAACATCGACTTCCTGCTGCACTTCGACAAGAGCGTGCCGCTGCAGGGCAACGTGGGCGAGTGATTTGTCGGAACTGAACTACCGCTTCCGTGATCCGGCACTGGCGCAGCTGGCGCTGACCCACCGGAGCGTCGGCAAGCCGAACAACGAGCGGCTGGAGTTTCTCGGCGACGCACTGCTCGGCGCGGTCGTCGCCGAGATGCTGTACGAGGCGCACCCCAAGGCCAGCGAGGGCGAGCTGTCGCGGTTGCGAGCGCAACTGGTCAACGGCCAGGCGCTGGCGGTGATGGCGCGCGAACTGGCGCTGGGCGACGGGCTGAAGCTCGGCCCCGGCGAGCTGAAAAGCGGCGGCTTCCGGCGCGACTCGATCCTCGCCGACGCGTTCGAGGCGACGGTGGCCGCGGTGTACCTGGATGGCGGCTTCGATGCCTGCCGCGAGACCGTGCGGGGGCTGTTCGTCGGGCGCATCGCAGCCCTGCGCCGCTCCTCCAAGGACGCCAAGACGCGGCTGCAGGAATGGCTGCAGGCCAAGGGCCTGCCGCTGCCGCAATACGAGCTGATCGCCAGCCACGGCGAAGACCACGCCAAGACCTTCGACGTCAGCTGCACGGTCGCCGAGCCGCTGGCGTTCACCGCCGAGGCCCGCGGCGGCAACCGCCGCGCCGCCGAGCAGGACGCGGCCGAGACCGTGCTCAACCGGCTGCTGGAACAGCAGCGCGACGCCTGACCCCGCCGCCTCGCCGCCCGCACCGCCCGCGTGCCGCTTCCGGTGAAGCACTACACTTGCCACCCGACCCGCCGAGCAACCCGTGTCATGAACCAAGAACTGGACTCCGCCGCCGGCAGCCTGCCGCACGAGAACTTCCGCTGCGGCACGGTCGCGCTGGCCGGGCGTCCCAACGTGGGCAAGTCGACCCTGCTCAATGCGCTGATCGGCTTTCGCCTGTCGATCACCAGCCCGCGGCCGCAGACCACCCGCCACCGCATCCTCGGCATCAACACCAGCGAGGCCGGGCAGATCATGTACGTCGACACGCCGGGCCTGCATCGCGGCGCCAAGCGGGCGATGAACCGCAGCCTCAACCGCGCCGCGCGCTCGGCGATCAGCGACGTCGACCTGGTGGTGCAGGTGATCGAGGCCGGCCGCTGGACCGACGAGGACGAGGCGCTCTACGCCGCCCTGGTCGAGCAGTCGACGCCGCGCGTGCTGGTGATCAACAAGGTCGACCTCAGCAAGGACAAGTCGGCGATGCTGCCGTTCGTGGCCGAGCTGGCGGCGAAGCACAGCTACGACGAGATCCACTACGTCAGCGCGCTCAAGAAGCAGGGCCTGAAGGAGCTGGAGCAGGCGATCCTCAAGCGCCTGCCGGTGCAGCCGCCGGTGTTCGGCGAGGACGAGGTGACTGACCGCAGCGAGCGCTTCCTCGCCGCCGAGATGGTGCGCGAGCAGCTGATGCTGCGGCTCGACCAGGAACTGCCGTACGCGACCACGGTGGAGATCGAGCAGTTCAGCGACCGCCCCGACGGCATCGCCGAGATCCACGCGGTGATCTGGGTCGAACGCGACGGCCAGAAGGCGATCGTGATCGGCAACGGCGGCGCCCAGCTCAAGGCGATCGGCATGAACGCGCGGCGCCACATGGAGCGCATGTTCGAGCGCAAGGTGTTCCTGAAGCTGTGGGTGAAGGTGCGCGAAGGCTGGGTCGACGACGAGAACATGCTGAAGAAGTTCGGCTATACCGATTAGGAGTGAGTGAAGAGGAGTGAGGAGTGAGTGAAAAGCGAAGAGCGGCAGATCTGCTTTCTCTCGTTACTCACTTCTCATCACTCACTCTTGGCTTTTCATGCGCATCGAACAGCAACCCGCCTACGTCCTGCACGCACGCGCCTACCGCGAGACGTCGCTGCTGCTGGAATGCCTGACCCGCGAGCATGGCCGGTTGGGTGTGGTGGCGCGCGGCGTGCGCGGCGAGCGCTCGCGCCTGCGGCGGGCCCAGCTGGAGCCGTTCCAGCCGCTGGTGCTGGATCTGCTGCTGCGCGGCGAGCTGGCCACGCTGACCGCGGTCGAGGTGGTGGGCACGCCGGCACGCCTGTCGGGCGACGCCGGGCTGGCCGGGTTGTACCTCAACGAATTGGTGGTGCGCCTGACCGGGCGGCAGGATCCGCACCCGCTGCTGTTCGATGCCTACGCGCGGACGCTGGCGCGGCTGGCTGCCGGCGAATCGCTGGCGTGGAGCCTGCGCCGTTTCGAGCGTGACCTGCTCGAGGCGATCGGCTACGGCCTGCAGCTGCAGCACGACGCCGATACCGGCGAGGCGATCGAGCCGGCGGCGTGCTACCGCTATGTGGCGGAGCAGGGCGCCATGCGCTGTGCCGCCGGCAGTCCGCGCGCATTGCGCGGCAGCGACCTGCTGGCACTGGAGCGGGACGAGATGCCCGACAGCGTCGGCCTGAAGGAGCTGCGCGACATGATGCGCGAGGTCATCCGCTTCCACCTCGGCGGCGGCGAACTGCGTGCATGGCGGGTACTGGCGATGGCCGTGTCGCGGCGGCCCTAGTCGTCCAGCGCCTGCAGCGTCGCCTGCAGCACGGTGCGGAAGCGGGCCAGGGCGGCCGGCGTGGCGCCGCGCCGCGAAACCTGCTGCTGCAGCAGCACGGTCTGCCGCGACAACGCGGCCGCGCCGCAGAACCCGCAGGACGAGCGCAGCCGATGCAGGCGCTCGCTGAAGCCGTCGCGGTCGCGGCTCAGCGTATCCAGTTCCTGCTGGAGCAGGGCCAGTTCTTCGCGCAGCAGCAGGCGCAGTGCGCGCATGGTGGTGGCGTCGCCGGTGGTGTCCAGCGCGGTGCGGTCGTCCAGCACGCAGGCGCCGTCGCGCTCCGGCTGCACCAGGGCCAGCACGCGCTGCAGGTCCGCCAGCCCGCAAGGCTTGACCAGGACCTCGCTGAAACCGGCGTCGAGCAGGGGCTGGCGGCCCTCGGTCGTCAGTTCGGCGGTGGTGGCGACGGCGAGGCTTTCCGCCGAAGGCGCCTGCGGGTCTTCGCGCAACGCGGCGAGGATCTGCCGCGCACCGGCGCCCGGCATGCGGCAGTCGAGCAGCAGCAGGTCGAAGGCCTCCGTACGGGCGAGCTGCAGCGCCACCATGCCGTTCATGCAGGCCTGCGCGCGGGCACCGAGCGAGTCCAGCCCGTCGCACAGGAAACGGCAGCTGCCGGGGTCGTCGTCGGCCACCAGCACGCGTGGACGGGCGAGGTCGATCGGGTCCGGATCGGGGCCGGCAAGGTGGCTGGTCATGACGAAATCCGTGTCGTTCAGCTTGATTTGGCAGAATGGCGCTACATGCGCCCAAACTCAAGCCACCTGTTGCTGCTTTGCTGCCTGCTGCTGGGCCTCGGCTGGGCGCTGCCTGCGCGGGCGGACGTGGTGCTGACCGCGAAGTCGGTCAGCGTGCCCGGCCTGCGCCTGCAGGGGGTGAGCGTCCGGCTTGGCGAGGATGCGGCCGGCGGCCTGCGCCTGCAGTTGAGCGCGGAGCAGGCGGACGTGCCGGCGATGGGCTGGCGGCGGCTTGCCCTGAACCTCGATGGCAACCTGCAGCGGGATGCCCGGCTGCGCTGGATCATGGACGGCAACGTGCGCCTGGCCGGGGCCCCCGGCGGCGCGCTCGCCGACGCCCACGTGAACGTGCTGCTCAGCGAAGCGGCCAACACGCTGCAGGTCGACATCCGGCAGGGCAAGGCGCATGTCCGCAGCGCGCTGCCGCTGGACCAGCCGACCCACGCGCAGATCAACCTCTACAACCTTCCCGCCGGATGGCTGCAGGGCCTGCTCGGCACGGTGTGGTCGGGCCGCCCCACCGGCGGACGGCTGGATGCCGAGCTGGCGCTGGACCTGCGCAATCCCGGCCTGCAATCGTCCGGCCAGTTCACCCTGCGCGGCGTTGGTTTCGACACGCCGAGCGGCACCATGGCCGGGCAGGGACTGGGCGGCACCGGGCGCTACAGCCTCGATACCACCGGCGGCCCCGCCCGGGTCGAACTGGACGCCAGCCTGCACGGCGGCGAGCTGCTGCTCGGGCCGCTCTACGCGAAGCTGCCGGATCATCCGGTGCAACTCGCCCTGCACGCCAGCGCGCAGAACGGGGCGATCGAACTGAGCCGGCTGCGGCTGAACGACGCCGACGCACTGCAGCTCGACGGCGCGCTGGCCTTCGACGCCAAGGGTGGCTTGAGGACGCTGCGGCTGGAACGCCTGCACGCCAGTTTTCCCGCCGCCTACCAGCGCTACGGCGAGGCCTGGCTCGGCACGCTGGGCCTGCGCAACATGCGCATCCGCGGCCAGTTGAACGGCAGCCTGGACCTGCGCCCGGATGGTCCGCACAGCTTTGCGTTCAATACCGATGGCCTGGACCTGGCCGATGCGGACGGCCACCTGGCGATCGACGGCCTGCAGGGCGGGCTGGACTGGGTGGCCGACGGCGAGCGCCCGGCCAGCACGCTCGGCTGGCGCCGCCTGCAGTTCTACCGCGTTCCCTTCGGTGCCGCGCAGGCGCAGTGGCGCAGCCGCAACGGCACGCTCGGCCTGCTGCAGCCGCTGCAGATGCCGGTGCTGCAGGGCCAGTTGCGGATCGGCGAGCTGGACTGGCGCCCGGCCGCGGCGAAAGGCCAGCGGCTCGCGGCGTCGCTGGCGCTGACCGGGGTGGACATGGGCGCCTTCAGCCAGGCGATGGGCTGGCCGGCCTTCCCCGGCACGCTCGGCGGCGCGGTGCCGTCGCTACGCTGGATCGACGACGGCTTCGAGCTGCAGGGCGGGCTGTCGGCCAACCTGTTCGGCGGCTTCGTCGACATCACCCGGCTCTCGCTGCAGCATCCGTTTGGGGCGAATCCGGTGCTGACCGGCGACATCGTGATGCAGCAGATGGATCTGGCGGCGATCACCAGCGTGTTCGATTTCGGCAACATCACCGGGCCGCTGGACGGTTCGATCCGGAACCTGCGGCTGGTCAACTGGAGCCCGGTCGCGTTCGAGGCCAGCCTGCGCGCCGGCCAGGGCGGACGGATCAGCCAGCGCGCCGTGAACAACCTCACCGCGGTCGGCGGCGGCGGCATCGCCGCGGGCCTGCAGGGCGCCATGCTGAAACTGTTCAAGACCTTCGGCTACAAGCGCATCGGCCTCGATTGCACGTTGCAGGGCGCGGTATGCCAGATGGGCGGGCTGGACACCACCGATGACGGTTACACTATGGTCGAAGGCAGCGGCTTGCCGCGGCTGCAGGTGATCGGTCACCAGACCAGGGTCGACTGGCCGACCCTGGTGCGGCGCCTGCAGGAAGCCGTGCACGGGGCGGCCCCGGAAGTTCGCTGAGTGCCGCCCTTGATCCTCGTCGTCAAACCGGGAGTAACGTCATGCGCAAGCTCGTCTACGTCGTCCTGACCGCACTGGCCGTGGCGCTGGTCGGCTGCGTCACCATCAACGTGTACTTTCCCGAGGCGGCGGCACAGAAGGCCGCCGACCAGTTCATCGGCAAGGTGCTGGACAATGCGGGGTCCCATCCCGCGCCGGCGCCGAAGCAGTCCAAGCCGGCCGCGCCGGGCGGCCAGCCCTCGGCGATGCTGCTCGATCTGCTGGTGCCGGCCGCGCACGCCGCCGACACGCCGGACATCCGCATCCAGACCAGCGCCACCGAGGCGATCAGCCAGCGCATGCAGGGCCGTTTCCAGGGCGCGCTGGGCGAGCTGCTGGACAGCGGCGCGGTGGGCTTCACCCGCGACGGCATGGTGGCGATGCGCGATGCCGCCAAGGTGCCGCTGAGCCAGCGCGCGCAGGCCAATGCCACGGTGGCCGACGAGAACCGCGACCGTGCCGCGCTGTATCGCGAGGTCGCCAATGCCAACAACCATCCGGAATGGGAGGCGCAGATCCGCGCCACGTTCGCCAAGAGCTGGATCGAGAAGGCGCACGCGGGCTGGTACTACCAGGATGCCTCCGGCGCCTGGCAGAAGAAATAAATGTAGGAGCGCACCCTGTGCGCGATGCTCTGATGCCGAACGAAGCCAAGAGCCATCGCGCACAGGGTGCGCTCCTACGGGCGTCGTCCGGGCCGATCTGTGATAATCGAAAGTCGGCCGGTGCGGCCCCATTTGTTTACGCCTCATGTCCCGATCCAACTCAGTTTCCCAAACACCTTTCGAAGCCCACATCACCGACCTCGGCCATGATGGCCGAGGCGTGGCCCGGGTCGACGGCAAGGCGGTGTTCGTCAGCGGCGCCTTGCTCGGCGAGCACGTGCTGGCCCGCCTGCGCAAGCGCCATCGCCATTTCGACGAGGCCGACATCACCGAAGTCATCACTCCCTCGCCGCACCGGGTAGAGCCGCGCTGCCGGCATTTCGCGCAATGCAGCGGCTGCTCGCTGCAGCACCTGGATGCCGCCGCGCAGATCGAGGCCAAGCAGCGCGTGCTGGCGGAAAATTTCGAGCGCATCGGCAAGGTCACGCCGCAGGCATGGCTGCCGCCGCTCACCGCCGAGCCGTGGGGCTACCGGCGCAAGGGTCGGCTATCGGTGCGCAACGTGGCGAAGAAGGGCCGCGTGCTGGTGGGCTTCCGCGAGGAACAGAACCCGCGCTTCGTCACCGAGATCCAGCAGTGCGAGGTGATGCACCCGGCGCTGGGCCCCAAGGTCGGCCTGCTTGCCGACCTGCTCGGCGGGATGGAGGCGGTCGACGACATCCCGCAGATCGAGTTCGCCGCCGGCGACGACACCATGGCGCTGGTGTTCCGCCACATGCAGCCGCTGGGCGAACGCGACCTGGCCGCGCTGACCGCGTTCGGCCGGCAGCACGGCTTCGCGATCTTCCTGCAGCCGGGCGGCACCAGCAGCGTGCATCCGCTGTGGCCAGAAAATCCGCGGCTGGCCTTCCGCATCGCCAGCGGCGACGCGCGCTTCGCCGACGTCGAGCTGGAGTTCCAGCCGCTGGACTTCGTGCAGGTCAACGCCGGCATGAACCAGCGGATGATGGCGCGTGCGCTGGAACTGCTCGACCCGCAACCGGCCGACCGCGTGCTGGATCTGTTCTGCGGTCTCGGCAACTTCACCCTGCCGATCGCCCGCCGCGTGGCCGAGGTGGTCGGTGTGGAAGGCGAGCATGGCCTGGTCGAACGGGCGGCGCAGAACGCCGCGCGCAACGGCATCGCCAACGCACGCTTCCACGTGGCGAACCTGTTCGAGGACCAGCGTGCCGCCGACTGGGCGCGAGTGCCGTGGGACAAGCTGCTGCTCGACCCGCCGCGCGCCGGCGCAGACAAGGTGCTGGAATACCTGCCGCACAAGCAGACCCGTCGCATCGTCTACGTTTCGTGCCACCCCGCCTCGCTGGCACGCGACGCCGGCATCCTGGTCGACCGGCATGGCTTCACGCTGGCCTCGGCCGGGGTGATGGACATGTTCCCGCACACTTCGCATGTCGAATCGATCGCGTTGTTCGAGCGCTGAGGAGCGAGGAGAGAGTGAAGAGGAGTGAGAAGTGAGAGAAAGTCAGTGCATGATCCTTCACGCCGTTGCCGTGTCGATTCGGGCGAGGCAGTGCATGCCTGACGCTCTTGTTTTTGCTCTCTCTCACTGCTCACTCCTCTCCGCCCGCTCCTGACTTTTATGGCCATCGAAATCGAACGCAAATTCCTGTTGGCCAACGATGGCTGGCGCGCCGCCGTCGAACGCAGCGAGCCGATCGCGCAGGGCTATCTGGTGGGTGCGCGGGCATTGCGCGAGGGTCACGCGCACGCCTCGGTGCGCGTGCGCCTCGCCGGCGAGCGCGCGTGGCTCAACATCAAGGCCGCGAGGCTCGGTATCGAGCGGGCCGAGTTCGAGTACCCGATCCCGCTCGACGACGCCAGGATCCTGCTGGCCACGCTGTGCGACGGCGTGCTGGAGAAGACGCGCCATTACGTGTGGGTCGACGGCACGCTGTTCGAGATCGACGAATTCGCCGGCGACAACCGCGGGCTGGTCGTCGCCGAGGTCGAGCTGCCGGCCGTCGACGCGCCGTTCCCGCGGCCGCCGTGGCTGGGCCGCGAGGTGAGCACGCTGGCGCACTACTACAACGTCAACCTGATCGCGCACCCGTACCGGCAATGGTCGCCGGCGGAACACACCGCCGGGGATGCCGCATGCTGATGATCGGCGTGGCCGCGCTGGAACTGGCCGAACGCGAGAAGCGCTGGCTCGCCGCGCCCGGCGTGGCCGGCGTGCTGCTGTTCGCGCGCAACTACGCCTCGCGCGAACAGCTGATCGCGCTATGCGAGGCGATCCGCGAGGCCGGCGGCGAGGAGCTGCTGATCGCGGTGGACCAGGAAGGCGGCCCGGTGCAGCGCTTCCGCGACGGCTTCACCCGGTTGCCGCCCCTGGCCGCGATCGGCGCGGTGCATGACCGCGACCCCGACGAGGCGGTGCGCCTGGCCGAGGAGCACGCCTGGGTGATGGCCAGCGAGCTGCGTGCCAGCGGCGTCGACTTCAGTTTCGCGCCGGTGGTGGACCTGGCCCGCGGCAACGCGGCGATCGGCCCGCGCGCATTCCACGCCGATCCGGCGGTGACCGCCGAGCTGGCCCAGGCCTACGTGCGCGGCATGCACCTGGCCGGCATGGCGGCGGTGCTCAAGCATTTCCCGGGGCACGGCTCGGTGGCGGCCGACACGCACAAGGCGGCGGCGATCGACCCGCGCGGCCTGGACGCGATCCGCCGCGACGACCTGCGGCCGTTCGCCGAATGCATCGAGGCGCGGGTCGAGGCGGTGATGATGGCGCACGTCACCTACCCGGCGGTGGACAGCCGGCCGGCCGGCTACTCCAAGGTGTGGATCGGGCAGGTGCTGCGCGGCGAGCTGGGTTTCGCCGGCGTCGTGGTCAGCGACGACATCAGCATGGCCGCCGCCGGCGCCGCCGGCAGCGTGGGCGAACGGGTGCGCGCGCACCTGGCCGCCGGCTGCGACCTGGTGCTGGCCTGCTTCCCCGAGGTGGTGGACGAGGCGATCGCCGCACTGCCCGCTGCCGCCGCACCGGTGCCGCCGCGACTGGCCGCCCTGCGCGGCGCCATCGGCGCCAGCTGGGACAGCCTCACCGACAACCCCCAGCGCGACCGCTTCGTCGCGCGCATCACGGCCCTGCACGCCGATCGAGGAACCGCATGACCACTCCGACTCCGCTCCTGGCCGACGCGCTGGCGCAGGCCGAACTGCTGTACGAGCGCGGTACCCTGGAAAGCGCGATCGCCGACATCGGCCGGCGCATCGACGCCGCGCTGGACGGCGAGCGCGCGGTGTTCCTCACCGTGATGAACGGCGCGCTGATCTTCGCCGGCCAGCTCGCGCTGGCGATCCGCACCGACCTGGAGTTCGACTACGTGCACGCCACCCGCTACCGCGGCGCCACCAGCGGCAGCGAGCTGCACTGGCTGCGCGAGCCGGCGGTGCCGCTGGCCGGCCGCGTGGTGCTGCTGGTCGACGACATCCTCGACGAAGGCCACACGCTGAAGGCGGTCCGCGACGACTGCTACCGGCGCGGTGCGAAGCGCGTGCTGATCGCCAGCCTGTGCACCAAGCGGCACGACCGCCTGGTCGAGGGCATCGCCTCCGACTTCAACGGCGTCGAGCTGCCGGACCGCTACGTGTTCGGCTACGGCATGGATTATTACGAACAGGGCCGCAACCTGCCGGCGATCTATGCGTTGAAGGACGGGAGTGGGGAATAGGTAAGCGCGTACTCCTCTGCTTGCCCCAAAGGGACTTCCTTCGGTCGCAGGAGGGGGCTGGGAGGGGGTAAAGCTCTTGACCAGATTTTGATCCGACGAAGAGCACCCCACCCCACCCCAACCCTCCCCTGCAGAGCAGGGGAGGGAGCAAAACCGACGACTCAGCCCTTTAGCTGCAACCCGCAACCGGATCACCACGATGCCTCATCCTGACCACGCCCCCATCGACCTCGCCGTCATCGGCGGCAGCGGCCTGTACCAGTTTCCGGGCCTGGAGAATGCCGCGCGGCATGCAGTGGCTACGCCTTACGGCGAGGCGTCCGGCGACGTGGTGCTCGGCGATTTCGCCGGCCGGCGCGTGGCCTTCCTGGCCCGCCACGGCGAGAGCCACACGCTGCCGCCGCACCGGGTCAACTACCGCGCCAACCTGTGGGCGCTGCATAGCCTGGGCGCGCGCCGGGTGGTGGGGGTCAACGCCGTGGGCGGCATCCGCGGCGACATGGGACCGCGGGTGATCGTGGTGCCCGACCAGCTGATCGACTACACCCACGGCCGCTACACCAGCTATTGCGACGTGGAGGGCGCCGAGGTGAAGCATATCGACTTCAGCGAGCCGTATACCGAGGCGCTGCGCCTGCAACTGCTGGCGGCGGCGCGCGCGGCGAACGTCGAGGTGGTCGGCGGCGGCTGCTACGGCGCCACCCAGGGGCCGCGGCTGGAAACCCGCGCCGAGATCGCCCGGCTGAAGCGCGACGGCTGCGACCTGGTCGGCATGACCGGCATGCCCGAGGCGGCGCTGGCGCGCGAGCTGGGGCTGGAATACGCCTGCCTGGCGCTGGTCGCCAATTTCGCCGCCGGCTGCGGCGACGAAGCGGAGATCAGCATCGAGGAGATCTTCGCCCACCTGGCGGCGGCCACCGCCGAGGTGCCGCGCATCCTCGCCGCGATGCTGCAAAGCTGAGCGGCATGGCGAATTCGTGCACCGCCCGGATATTTTCGTATTGCACTCGGCCTTCACATATTGTTACTTTTCTCCGGCCAGGGCGGCGAACCGAGGGGGAGCACAGTGGTTCAGCGCAGATCCTGGCGCACCCATTCCATGGATCCAGAGGTTCACGCAATGCGTTTCGGTACGGTCAAATGGTTCAACGATGCCAAAGGTTTCGGTTTCATCGCGCCTGAGGACGGCGGGGAGGACGTGTTCGTCCATTTTTCGGCGATCAATTCCAAGGGCTTCCGCAGCCTGCAGGAAGGCCAGCGCGTGCAGTTCGAAGTGACTCAGGGCCCCAAGGGCGCCCAGGCATCGGCAGTCGAAGCCGCCTGATCTTCCAGGCCAACGTTGTAAAGCACGAACGAGACCCCGCATCCCGTGCGGGGTTTCTTTTTTCCGGATCAGGAGAATGCTGGTGACCGACCGCAGGCGTTTCCTCAAGGCCTCCCTGCTGGGGGCTTCGGCTTCGATGTTCGCGTGGGGCGACCGGCTGGCCGCATGGCCGGCGGCCCGGCTCCCGAAAACGTCGAACGTGCGGGTCGTCTCGACCTGGGATTTCGGCATCGCCGCCAACCAGGCGGCCTGGGCGATCCTGGGCAAGGGCGGCCACGCGCTGGACGCGGTCGAGTCCGGCGTGCAGGTGCCCGAGTCGGACCTGAAGAACCACAGCGTGGGCAAGGGCGGTTACCCGGACCGCGACGGCCACGTCACGCTCGACGCCAGCATCATGGACGCCGACGGCAACTGCGGCGCGGTGGCCGCCCTGGAATACATCGAGCATCCGATCTCGGTGGCACGGCGCGTGATGGAACGCACGCCGCACGTGCTGCTGGTCGGCGAAGGCGCACTGCAGTTCGCGCTGGAGCAAGGCTTCAGGAAGCAGGACCTGCTCACGCCCGAGGCCGAGCAGGCCTGGCACGAATGGCTGAAGACGGCGAAGTACCAGCCGTCGATCAACAGCGAGGTGCATGACTACGGCAAGGGCGGTACCACCGGCATGCCCGGCGGCGCCAACAACCACGACACCATCGGGATGCTCGCGCTGGATGCGCACGGAAAGCTGGCCGGCGCCTGCACCACCAGCGGCATGGCGTGGAAAATGCGCGGCCGCGTCGGCGACAGCCCGATCATCGGCGCCGGCCTGTACGTGGATGGCGAGGTCGGCGGCGCCACTTCCACCGGCGTGGGCGAGGAGGTGATCCGCAATGCCGGCAGCTTCCTGGTGGTCGAACTGATGCGCCAGGGCCGCTCGCCGCACGAGGCCTGCAAGGAGGCGGTGATGCGCATCGTCAAGAAGCGCCGCGAAGCCTCCAAGACCTTGCAGGTCGGCTTCCTGGCGATGAACCGCGAGGGCGAGGTTGGCGCCTACGCCATCCAGCACGGCTTCTCCTATGCCGTGTGCGATGCGAAAAAGCAGGACGCCCTGGTCCCCTCGCAAAGCGTCTACACGACGAGCTACTCGTGATCCTGGAAATCGCCGCCAATTCGGTCGCCTCCGCGCTGGCCGCCCAGGAGGGCGGGGCGGGGCGGGTCGAACTCTGCACCGCGCTGGAACTGGGCGGGCTGACGCCTTCGCATGCGCAGATCGTGTTGGCCCGCGAACGCCTGCGCATCCCGCTATACGTGCTGATCCGCCCGCGTGCCGGCGACTTCCTCTACAGCGAGCTGGAATGCGAGGTCATGCAGCGCGACATCGCAGCCTGCGTGGCACTGGGCTGCGACGGCGTGGTGTTCGGCGTGCTCGACGCCGATGGTGACGTGGACGTGGCGCGCTGCCGCGCCCTGGTCGCTGCGGCGGGAACATTGGGCGTGACCTTCCACCGCGCCTTCGACCTCAGCCGCGACCCGGTGCGCGCGCTGGAGGATATCGTCGCGCTCGGCTGCGAACGCATCCTGACCTCGGGCGCACAGGCCAGCGCCGCGAATGGCGTCGTGCTGATCCGCGATCTCGTCCTGCAGGCCGCAGGACGTCTTGCGGTCATGCCCGGTGCCGGCGTCACCGCGCAGAACATCGCGGCGCTGGCCGCCGCCACTGGCGCGCACGAATTCCATGCCTCCGCCAAATGCCAGCTGCCCTCGGGCATGCAGCATCGGCGACGGTTGCTGGACGACATGCAAAGCGGTGAGTTGCGCAGCGATGTCGAGCAGGTGCGCGCACTGGCCACCGCGTTGGAGACCATGGCGCAAAACGCGACCGGGACCTGAGCGAGTTTCAGTCGGAGACGATCCCCACCAAGAATCCAAAAAACCTCCCCACTTCGTCATCCCGGCGAAGGCCGGGATCGCATGTGCTGTGGCGGAAGGTCGAAGGGATGGCCCGGCTTCGTCATGGAAGAGCGATTCCGGCCTTCGCCGGAATGACGAGTAAAAACCGGGCCGCCGGATACTCCCTACGGCAGCGCATGGCCGCCCAGCTTGGTTAAGATGACGAATTGCCGAATACCAGCAGGAGCCATCGAGTGATCATCAAGCCCAAAGTGCGTGGATTCATCTGTGTCACCGCCCATCCGGTCGGCTGCGAGCACAACGTGATCGACCAGATCAAGGTCACCCAGGCCGCGGGCCATGCGGCAGGCAAAGGCCCGAAGCGCGTGCTGGTGATCGGCGCGTCCACCGGCTACGGCCTGGCCTCGCGCATCACCGCTGCGTTCGGCTACGGCGCCGCCACGCTTGGCGTGTTCTTCGAGAAACCCAGCAGCCACGACAAGACCGGCACCGCCGGCTGGTACAACTCCGCCGCGTTCGACAAGGCCGCCAAGCAGGCCGGCCTGATAGCCAAGTCGATCAACGGCGACGCGTTCTCAAACGAGACCCGCGCACGCGCCATCGAGATCATCAAGAACGAGATGGGCGGCCCGATCGACCTGGTGGTCTATTCGCTGGCCTCACCCGTGCGCAAGCTGCCGGACACCGGCGAAGTGGTGCGTTCGGCGCTCAAGACCATCGGCGAACCCTTCCACAACACCTCGGTCGACACCAACAAGGACACCGTGATCGAGGCCACTGTCGAGCCGGCCACCGAGCAGGAAATCAAGGACACCGTCACCGTGATGGGTGGCGAGGACTGGGCGCTGTGGATCGACGCGCTGAGCGCCGCCGGCGTGCTGGCCGAGCACGCCAAGACCGTCGCCTACAGCTACATCGGCACCGAGATCACCTGGCCGATGTACTGGCACGGCACCTTGGGCCAAGCCAAGCAGCACCTGGACAACACCGCCAAGCAACTGCGCAGCCGCCACCCCGGCCTCGACGCCTACGTCGGCGTGATGAAGTCCGTTGTCACCCAGGCCAGCGCCGCCATCCCGGTAATCCCGCTGTACGTCTCCATCGCCTTCAAGATCATGAAGGAGAAAGGCATCCACGAAAACCCGATCGAACAGGCCAACCGCCTGTTCCACGACCGCCTCTACCGCGCCGACGGCGCCCCCGCACCCACCGACGACGAAGGCCGCCTGCGGCTGGACGACTGGGAACTGCGCGACGACGTGCAGATCCCCTGCAAGACGATCTGGCCCACCGTCACCACCGAAAACCTCAAGCAGATCACCGACTACGTCGGCTACAAGCACGAGTTCTTGCAGCTGTTCGGGTTTGATCGGGCGGATGTGGACTATGACGTAGAGGTGGAGGCGGATCGGCGGTTTGATTGTTTGGAGATTTGATATCGCGCAAGTCGTAGTAGATACGTAGTCGGAGAGATGTCCACTTACGACCCAAGGCTGCCGGCCGCGGCGGCGATAGATAACAACGAACTCGCCACACATGGAGGCTTCATGAGCATTAAGGAAACCATCGCGGCTGCAGGCCGGAATTTGCATACGGTCATCGTCACGGCTTACGAGGACGGCGGCGGTATGGAGACTCGAGAGGCCGAGCCATATAGCTACCGCATCACGGGCGGCACAGAGAAGTTCTTTTGCTACGACATCTCAAAGGGTGGCGTTAGAAACTTCCATGTATCAAAGATAGTTTCCGTGTCAGAAACGGAGAATTCATTTACACCACGATGGCCGGTCGAGGTCTGAGTTCTAACTCGTCGGTAGAACTCATCCAACATCGGAAGGACCATTATTCTTTAGGTCGGCGAACTTGGCTGCCATCGTCGGGTTTCCCCGATTCAGCTTCTTGATTGTCACGTCCTGCGCCTTGTCGTTCGCAAGACGAAGGTTTCGATCGGTGCCGAGCAGGGCCTCCTTCGTTTTCTGAAGGTGGTCGATGGACTTGTCGATCTCTTCGATTGCCGTTTGGAAGCGTCTGGAGGCAAGATCGTAGTTCTTCGCGAATGCGGACTTGAAGGTCTCGAGTTCGGTCTCGAAGTTCGTGATGTCGATGTTCTGCGCCTTAACGAGCGCAAGCTCTGACTTGTACTTGAGCGAATTCATCGCCGCATTACGCAGCAGCGTGATGATTGGAAGAAAGAACTGCGGACGGACGATGTACATTTTCGGGTAGCGGTGGAACACGTCGACGATGCCGGTGTTGTAGAGCTCACTGTCTGGCTCAAGAAGGGAGACCAGCACCGCATATTCACAGCCCTTTTCGGTGCGATCCTTGTCGAGCTCTTTCAAGAAGTCCTCGTTCTTGTTCTTCGTCGCCGTGCGATCGCTCTCATTTTTCATTTCGAACATGATCGAGACGATCTCAGTACCAGCCTCATCGGAGTCGCGAAAGATGTAGTCGCCCTTGCTGCCGGTTCGCGCGTCGTTATCCTTCTCGAAATATGCCCTCTGAAACGCCGTCGCTCGAATTCGGTTGAACTCGGTCTCGCAGTGCTGCTCGAGGGTTTCGCCAACCATCTTGGTCGACAGGCGAGCCTTCATGTCCCTGAGTCTCTCGATCGTATCGTCGCGATCCTTGATCTGTGTCTCGTACTTGTCCTTGAGCGGTAATCCCCCCACTTTTAACTGACAGCAAAAGTGGAGCTAAGCGGCGAGCGCCAATTTCTGTATCGGCGTGATGCC
>NZ_JBYTCN010000009.1:0-7137 GCF_058790335.1 Rhodanobacter sp. FW101-FHT13A11
CTCCTGCTCTGAATTAATTGAAGAGCATCGCCCGCGAGCGGGCTCCTACAAGATCATGTCACTCAGCGCAGCCCGGTCTCCGCCCGCGCAATCACCATGCGCTGGATCTCGCTGGTGCCTTCGTAGATCTCGGTGATCTTGGCGTCGCGGAAGTAGCGTTCCAGCGGCATCTCCTTGGAATAGCCCATGCCGCCGTGGATCTGCACCGCCTGGTGGCTGATCCACATCGCCGCTTCCGACGCGGTGAGCTTGGCCACCGCCGCCTCGGTGCCGAAGCGGCCGCCGTGCTTCTCGGTCTCGCCCTTGGCCCATGCGGCGCGCAAGGTCAGCAGCGTGGCCGCATCGAGCTTGCACTTCATGTCGGCGATCTTCGACTGGGTCATCTGGAAGGTGCCGATCGGATGGCCGAACGCCTTGCGGTCGCGCGACCACTGCAGCGTGGCCTCGTACGCGGCGCGGGCGATCCCCACCGCCTGCGAGGCGATGCCGATGCGGCCGGCGTCGAGCACGCCCATCGCGATCGAGAAGCCCTTGCCCTCGTCGCCGAGCAGGTTCTCCTTCGGGCAGACGTAGTCGGTGAACTCGATCTCGCAGGTGGCCGAGGCGCGGATGCCCAGCTTCGGCTCGGTCTTGCCGGCGTGGAAACCCGGCAACTGGGTATCGATGATGAAGGCCGACACCCCCTTGGCGCCGATGCCCGGCGTCGAGATCGCGAACAGCACGATGTAGCGCGCCACCGGGCCGGAAGTGATCCAGCTCTTCTTGCCGTTGATCACCCAGTCGCCGTTCGCATTCTTCGTGGCGCGGGTGTGCATGGCCGAGGCATCGGAACCGGATTGCGGCTCGGTCAGCGCGTAGGCGCCGATCGCCTCGCCGGTGGCGATCGCGCGCACGAATTTCTGTTTCTGCTCCTCGTTGCCGTGCTTGAGGATGCCGTTGCAGAACAGCGAATTGTTCACCGACATCACCGTGGCGGTAGCCGCGTCGGCCGCGGCGATCTCGATCATCGCCAGCACGTAGGCGATCGGATCCATGCCCGCGCCGCCGTAGGCTTCCGGCACCTCGATGCCCATCAGGCCGAGCTTGCCCATCTCGCGGATGTTCTCCAGCGGGAACTCGCCCTTCGCGTCCAGCTCGGCAGCCACCGGCGCGATACGCCTCGAGGCAAAATCGCGGGCGATCGACTGGATCGACAACTGGTCTTCGGTAAAACGGAAATCCACGGGCGGCTCCTGAAGGCAATCAAGCCGACAATTTTAGCGGGAAATGGCGCGCAGGCCCGCCGGCGTGCGCTTGACGCATGGCAAGGCGAGGCCTAGCCTATACATCTTTGTATCGCGATACAGGGATAACCGATGGACCTGGCCACCGCTTCCAGCGTGCTGCGCCTGCTGGCCGACCCCACCCGCGTGCGCCTGCTGGCCCTGCTCGAACACGAGGAACTCACCGTGGCCGAACTGGCCGCGGTGCTGCACTTGGCGCAGCCGCGCGTATCCACCCACCTGGCCAAGCTGAAGGAAGCCGGCCTGGTGCGCGACCGCCGCGCCGGCGTCTCCGCCTACTACCGTGCCAACAACGAGGGCGACGAGGCCCAGCACGGCCTGCTCGCTTCGCTGCGCACCAGCATCGACGACGCGCTGCTGCGCGAGGACTCGGCGCGCCTGCCCGCCGTGCTGGCCAACCGCGCCCGCGAAGAAGGCTGGGCCGATACCGTGGCCGGCGACATGGAGCGCCATTATTCCCCCGGCCGCACCTGGGAAACCCTGGCGCGCTCGCTGCTGCAGTTGCTGGAAACCGGCGACGTGCTCGACATCGCCTCCGGCGACGGCATCACCGCCGAGCTGCTGGCGCCGCACGCGCATTCGATCGTCTGCGTGGATTCCAGCGAGCGCGTGGTCGAGGCCGCCACCAAGCGGCTGAAGGCGTTCGCCAACGTGCGCGTGCTCCAGGGCGACATGCATGCGCTGGAACTGGGCGCGCAACGCTTCGACCTGGTGCTGATGCTGCATGCGCTGACCTACGCCGAGCACCCCGCCAAGGCCGTGGCCGAGGCCGCACGGTTGCTGCGTCCCGGCGGCCGCCTGCTCGCCGTGACGCTGGGCCAGCACGACCACCGCGCCGCGGTCGAGCCGTTCGACCACCGCAACCTCGGCTTCAGCGGCGAGCAGCTCGACGGCTACGCCCGCGCCGCCGGCCTCGACGTGCTGAGCTGCAACCGGCTCAGCCGCGAGCGCAAGGCGCCGCATTTCGAAGTGATCAGCCTGCTGGCGCGCAAGCCCGCTTGAACACCGTTGCATCGCTCAACCAAAGGAAGTTCGATGAGTACCCTGCCCTGGCTCCATCCCGATCGCGTCGCCCTGCTGGAGCAGGCGCTGCAGCGACGCATCCTGATCCTCGACGGCGGCATGGGCACCATGCTGCAGGCGCACGAGCTGGATGAGCACGGCTTCCGCGGCGAGCGTTTCCAGCACGGCCACGACGGCCACGCGCACGACGGTCATGCTCATGAACATCCTGGCGGCTGCGACCTCAAGGGCAACAACGACCTGCTCACGCTGACCAAGCCCGAGATCATCCGCGGCGTGCACGACGCCTACCTGGAAGCCGGCGCCGACCTGATCGAGACCAACACCTTCAACTCCACCCGGATCAGCCAGGCCGACTACAAGCTGCAGCACCTGGCGTACGAGTTGAACCGCGAAGGCGCGAAGCTGGCCCGCGCCGCCTGCGACGCGATGAGCGCGGAAACCCCGCAGCAGCCGCGCTTCGTGATCGGCGTGCTCGGCCCCACCAGCCGCACCGCCTCGCTGTCGCCCGACGTCAACGACCCCGGCTTCCGCAACGTCACCTTCGAGGAACTGGCGGAGAACTACACCGAATCCGCCAACGGCCTGATCGACGGCGGCGCCGACGTGATCATGGTCGAGACGATCTTCGACACCCTGAACGCGAAGGCCGCGCTGTTCGCGCTGAGCGAACTGTTCCATCAGCGCGGCGCACGGATGCCGGTGATGGTCTCCGGCACCATCACCGACCGCTCCGGCCGCACCCTGTCCGGGCAGACCGCCGAGGCGTTCTACTACTCGGTGCGCCATGCCCGCCCGCTGTCGGTGGGCTTCAACTGCGCGCTCGGCGCCGAGGACCTGCGCCCGCACGTGCAGACCCTGGCCAACCTTGCCGAGAGCTACGTCAGCACCCATCCGAACGCCGGCCTGCCCAACGCGTTCGGCGAATACGACGAGACGCCCGAGCACATGGCCGGCGTGATCGCCGGCTTCGCCCGCGACGGCCTGCTGAACCTGGTCGGCGGCTGCTGCGGCACCACGCCGGCGCACATCAGGGCGATCGCCGAGGCGGTGCGCGATTGCGCGCCGCGGGCGTTGCCGGGCGCCGTGCAGGAGGCTGCATGAACGCGCCGCTTTCGCTCCTCTCCCTGCCCGCAGGGGGCGGCCGGGAGGGGGTAACGCTCATGCCGTACTTCTCGAAGAACAGATCAAAGGCGCCACCCCTCCCCAACCCTCCCCTGCATGCAGGGGAGGGAGCAACTGCTGCTGCAACCGCATGGTGTCGTCGCTCATGAGTACCCGTCACACCCGCCTGTCCGGCCTCGAACCGCTGGTGATCACGCCCGACCTGCTGTTCATCAACGTCGGCGAACGCACCAACGTCACCGGCTCGGCGCAGTTCAAGAAGCTGATCAAGGAAGAGCGCTACGACGAGGCCGTGGAAGTCGCCCGCCAGCAGGTCGCCAACGGCGCGCAGGTGATCGACATCAACATGGACGAGGGCCTGATCGACTCCGAGGCGGCGATGACCCGCTTCGTCAACCTGATCTCGTCCGAACCCGACATCGCCCGCGTGCCGTTCATGATCGACTCGTCGAAGTGGACGGTGATCGAGGCCGGCCTGCGCTGCCTGCAGGGCAAGGGCATCGTCAACTCGATCTCGATGAAGGAAGGCGAGGCGGCGTTCCTCGAACAGGCGCGCAAGGTGCGCCAGTACGGTGCCGCCGCCGTGGTGATGGCGTTCGACGAGCAGGGCCAGGCCGACACCTGCGAGCGCAAGGTGGAAATCTGCGCGCGCGCCCACGAACTGCTGACGACGAAGCTCGACTTCCCGCCCGAAGACATCATCTTCGACCCCAACATCTTCGCCATCGCCACCGGCATCGAGGAACACAACAACTACGCGGTGGATTTCATCAACGCCGCGCGCGAGCTGAAGCGGCGCTTCCCCGACTGCCACATCTCCGGCGGCGTCTCCAACGTGTCCTTCTCGTTCCGCGGCAACAACACCGTGCGCGAGGCGATCCACTCGGTGTTCCTGTACCACGCGATCCGCGCCGGCATGGACATGGGCATCGTCAACGCCGGCGCGCTGACGATCATGGACGACATCGACCCGCCGTTGCGCGAGCGCGTCGAGGACGTGGTGCTGAACCGCCGCGAGGACGCTACCGAGCGCCTGCTGGAGATCGCCGACAACTACAAGGGCAAGCGCGGCGCCGCCGAGGTCGAGACGCTGGCCTGGCGCGACGAGCCGGTACGCGCACGGCTCAGCCACGCGCTGGTGCACGGCATCGACCAGTACGTGGTCGAGGACACCGAGGAGGCGCGCCAGATGTCGACGCGTCCGCTGGACGTGATCGAAGGCCCGCTGATGGATGGCATGAACGTAGTCGGCGACCTGTTCGGCGCCGGCAAGATGTTCCTGCCGCAGGTGGTGAAATCCGCCCGGGTGATGAAGAAGGCGGTCGCCTACCTGCTGCCGTACATCGAGGCCGAGAAGGCGCGCACCGGCGACACCGGCAAGAACAACGGCAAGATCGTGATGGCCACGGTCAAGGGCGACGTGCACGACATCGGCAAGAACATCGTCGGCGTGGTGCTCCGCTGCAACAACTTCGAGGTGATCGACCTCGGCGTGATGGTGCCCGCGCAGAAGATCCTGGAAACCGCGATCGCCGAGAAGGCCGACATGATCGGCCTGTCCGGCCTGATCACGCCGTCGCTGGAGGAGATGGGCCAGGTCGCCAAGGAAATGCAGCGGCAGGATTTCCACATCCCGCTCTTGATCGGCGGCGCCACCACCTCGCGCGCGCACACCGCGCTGAAGATCGAGCCGCACTACAAGGCCGGCACCGTATGGGTGAAGGATGCCTCGCGCGCGGTCGGTGTGGCGCAGTCGCTGGTCAGCAAGGAGCTGGTCGACGACTTCCTGGCCAAGGTGCGCGCCGACTACGCCGACGTGCGCGAACGCCACCGCAACCGCGGCCCCGGCAAGCAGCTGGTGCCGCTGGACAAGGCCCGCGCGCAGCGCTTCCGCTGCGACTGGGCCGCGTACGAGCCGCCGCAGCCGAAGCAGCCGGGCATCACCGTATTCGGCGACTACGATCTCGCCACCATCCGCCGCTACATCGACTGGACGCCGTTCTTCCAGGCCTGGGAACTGGCCGGCCACTACCCGGCCATCCTCACCGACGAAGTCGTCGGCCCGCAGGCCAGCGAACTGTTCCGCGACGCCCAGGCGATGCTGGACAAGATCATCGCCGAGAAATGGCTGACCGCCCGCGCCGTGATCGGCCTGTGGCCTGCCGCCAACGTGGGCGATGACGTGGAGGTCTACACCGACACCACCCGTACGCAGCCGCTGGCCAGGTTGCACAGCCTGCGCCAGCAGGCCGACAAGCCGCCCGAACGCCCCGACCTCTGCCTCGCCGACTTCATCACGCCGAAGGAGTTCGGCAAGAGCGACTGGATCGGCGGCTTCGCGGTCACCGCCGGCCTCGGCATCGAGAAGCACCTCGAGCGCTTCCTTGCCGACTACGACGACTACTCATCGATCATCCTGAAGGCCCTGGCCGACCGCCTCGCCGAGGCGTTCGCCGAGCACATGCACGAGCGCGTGCGCAGGGAATTCTGGGGCTTCGTGCCGGACGAGTCGCTCGACAACGACGCGCTGATCGCCGAAAAGTACCGCGGCATCCGCCCCGCGCCCGGCTACCCGGCCTGCCCCGACCATACCGAGAAGTCCACCTTGTTCAGGCTGCTGGACGCCACGAACAACGCCGGCATCGAACTCACCGAAGGTTTCTCGATGTACCCCGCTGCAGCCGTCTCCGGCTGGTACTACTCGCATCCGGACAGCCAGTACTTCGTGGTCGGCCGGCTCGGCAAGGACCAGGTCGAGGATTACGCCAGACGCAAGGGCTGGACGCTCGCCGAGGCGGAACGCTGGCTGGCCTCCAACCTCGACTACGACCCGGAATAGCCGCACGCCGCGTGTAGGAGCGCACCCTGTGCGCGAATGCTCTTTGCTTCGATCAACATCAGAGCATTCGCGCACAGGGTGCGCTCCTACAGGCATGCCATCACACGGTGGCGTCGCCGGTGAGGCTGTTCTTGCGGTGGCGCAGGTGCACCACCAGGTTGTAGACCGAGACGAACGCGGGGAAGAAGTTCGAGATGATGCCCACCGAGTCGTTCTTGCCGATCACGAAATACGCCAGCAGCAAGGCGCTGCCGCAGACCGACAGCCACCAGAACGACAGCGGCATCACCACCCGCTTCAGCTTGCGCGTGTAGTACAGCTGCACGAACCAGCGGCTGGTGAACATCACCGAGCCGAGCAGGCCGACGACCTTCCACGGCGTCAGCTCGAACTGTCGCAGGGCCTGCAGGATATGGATGAACTGGGTGCTGAGGAAGTC
The DNA here is from genome assembly GCF_058790335.1 of Rhodanobacter sp. FW101-FHT13A11. NCBI lineage: Bacteria > Pseudomonadati > Pseudomonadota > Gammaproteobacteria > Lysobacterales > Rhodanobacteraceae > Rhodanobacter > Rhodanobacter sp. FW101-FHT13A11. Next base: position 6,710 of record NZ_JBYTCN010000009.1, read on the forward strand.
CATGGGCGGGTGCGTCGGGGGCTGGAAAGACCGGCAAGTCTAGCAACTCGCAACCGTTCCGCCGCCAGATGCCCGCGCAAAACCATTGACCTGCCCCCCGACTGCCCCTAAAATCTCGCGCTCGCAGTGGGCGGTTAGCTCAGCGGTAGAGCACTGCCTTCACACGGCAGGTGTCACAAGTTCGATCCTTGTACCGCCCACCATCGAATCCAGAAACCGGCCCCGCGGCCGGTTTCGTCGTTCGAGCACCATCAAATGCACAGCGTGCGTGTAGCAACGGGCACTTCACACGGCAGGCGTCACACAACGATCCTTGTACCGCCCACCATCGAATCCAGAAACCGGCCCCGCGGCCGGTTTCGTCGTTCGGGCACCATCAAATGCACAGCGTGCGTGTAGCAACGGGCACTTCACACGGCAGGCGTCAA
>NZ_JBYTCN010000009.1:7235-182941 GCF_058790335.1 Rhodanobacter sp. FW101-FHT13A11
GTGTAGCAACGGGCACTTCACACGGCAGGCGTCACACAACGATCCTTGTACCGCCCACCATCGAATCCAGAAACCGGCACCGCGGCCGGTTTCGTCGTTTGGGCACCATCAAATGCACAGCGTGCGTGTAGCAACGGGCACTTCACACGGCAGGTGTCACACAACGATCCTTGTACCGCCCACCATCGAATCCAGCGAACAAGGGCCCGGCATCGCCGGGCCCTTGTTCGTTTCGGCGGGCGCGTACCCCTCAGGGATGCAGGTTGCCGAGCACGTGTTCGACCAGCAGCGCGAGGAAGGCTTCGCGCTCGCGCCGGTAGCCGGGGTCGAACGGGCCGGCCATCGCCGCAATGTGCATCGTTTGGTGGCCGGCATTCAGCGATGCATCGAGTCCCGGGCGCCGCAGGTATTCGCCGGGGTCGCAGCTGGCCTGCGCATGCCGGGCCCAGAACGCCGGCTCGGCCGGCAAGGCAATGAACTGCTCCTCCCAGCGCAGCTCGCCGGCGAGTGCGCCCAGCCCGGTTTGCGGCCATGCGGCGGAGCCTTGCCCCCACCGGTAACCCGCCAGCCACGCAGGCAACGCATCGACGGGCATCGGTCGCGCCAGCGCATGGCCCTGGCCGAAATCCGCGCCGAGGATCATCGCGGCCTCGATCAGGTCGGGCGATTCCAGCCCTTCGACGACCACTTCGAGCCGCAGGTCGTGCCCGATCCGGATCAGCTGGCGGATGAAACGCAAGGTGCCCAGCGGATCCTGCCGAACCTGGCCGACGATGGCCTGGTCGATCTTGATCCGGTCGAACGGCCACTGGCGCAGGCGGATGAGCGAGCTGTAGCCCGCGCCGAGGTCGTCTTCGACCAGGCGCACGCCCAGGGCCTTGAGCGACTGCATGCCCGAGTCTTGCGGCACGGCGGCATGCTCGGTGCCGATCGGCGATTCGAGTATCTCGAACAGCAGCGCCTGCGCCGCACAACCACTGCTGGCGATCACCGCCGCCGCCACCTCGGCATAGCGCGGATCCTCCAGTGCGGCCGCGGGTGCATTCACCGAGACGTCCAGCGCATGGCCCGCCCGCAACAGCGCTGCACGGCAGGCGGCGGCCTGGACCAGCCCCTGGCGGAACAGCACGAGCAAATCGTCCGCACCCAGCGCGGGAAGAAACCTGGCCGGCGCCAGCAGCTCGCCACCCTCGTCGCGCAACCGTGCCAGCGCCTCGATCTCGGTAATCCGGCCATCGGCAAGCCTGACCAGCGGCTGGTAGTGCATCTGCAGCGCGTCCGTCGCGACCATCGCGCGCCAGCGCTCGCGCACGAAGAACGGCAGCAGTTCGGTGCCCTGGCGCGGCGGCGCCAGGCGCGCCAGGGCGAGATCCAGCACGGTCTTGATCTGCTCGAGGAAAGCGCGCTGGTCCTCGCTATCGAAACCGCCGGCGTACGGGCTGTACACGGTCAGCACCACCGCCGGCTGCAGCGGCGACGGGCACAGCGGAATGGCGACGTTGGAGACCACGCCGAGGCTCAATGCGATGTCGCGCCAACCTGCCATCAACGGGTCGCTCGCGTAATGGGCGCACCGCTGGATCGTCGCCGTGCGCCAGGCGCGCCCGCTGGGGCCCTGCCCCTCCGGCGGGCCGGCATCGACCCGGATCGGCGGTGCCTTGCCGCAAAGCAGCGCGTGCAGGTATTCGGCAAAGGCCGTTCCCGCCACTGCCTCGTAGGTCAGCTGGCCCGACGCGTCCGGGCGCCCCGCCGAACAGGCGATGATTTCCTCGTGCGACACCAGGATGTCGGCCACGCCCTGGATCAGTTCCAGGTAGCCTTCGGCCGACCACGCCAGCGCATTGATCCTGGCCAGCAAGGCCACCCGGCGGCGCTGCAGCGCGCGCATGCTTTCCAGTTGCCATTGCCGCTCCATGCCCAGCCGCTGCAGCAGGACCGCCAGCGTGCGGCGTTCGGTCTGGCCGACGCCGGCCAGGGTGGTGGCCAGGATGTCGCACAACTGCTCGATCGCCTCCAGCAGCCAGACTTCCTCGAGCCCACAAGCCGCATGGAACAGGCCGGTCCGGGTCGCCCGGGCGCGATGGCCGGCCATATCGAGATCCGCCCGCAGCAGGGTCTGCAGATGCAGCAGCAGATGCTGCTCGAACACCCGTATATCCGCGGCCGGAAGCAGATCCAGCAGCCTGGCGATGCCGTCGTGCGAACGCAGCCTGGCATGGAAGCTTTCCACGATGCCCGTCAGCCGCGGCTCCCATGCCCGGCTGCAGGCACCCAGCAGCATGGCGGCATGTTCGCCATACGGCGAGGCGGCGGCATCCAGCTCGTCGGCCTGGTCCGTCATGCCGTGGGGCGAAACCAGCGACCACCAGCGCGAGCGGTGCCGTTTGCGCGACTTCACTTGGTACATCGCCTGATCGGCACGACGCAGCAGTTGCTCGCCGGTGGCCGGGACCTCGCCGGAGTACATCGCGATACCCAGGCTGGCGCCCACCGAGATGGCCTGGCCGTCGATCGCTGCCGGACGCCGCAAGGCCTCGCTGACCCGCTCCAGCAGGCCGTCGAGATCCTCCTCGCGCTCGAGATCCTCGAATACCAGCACGAACTCGTCGCCGCCCAGCCGGGCCACGTAGTCGCCGGCGCGAAGCATCCGCCGGAACCGTTCCGCCACCTCGGCCAGCAGACGGTCGCCCACGGCATGGCCGTGGCGGTCGTTGATCGGCTTCAGATCGTCCAGGTCGAGCAGCCCCACCGCGACCATGCGCCCGCGGCGCCTGGCGCGATCCAGCACGATCTCGAGGTGCCGATCCAGCGCACGGCGATTGGGCAGGCCGGTGAGATCGTCGTGCAGGGCCAGGTAGGTCTGCCGCTCCTGCTCCTGCAGCAGGGCGTGCCGCTGTGCGTGCTGGCGCAACGCCAGCCCGGTCGCGTCGGCGATCTCGTCCAGCAGGCGGCACATCTCGCCGTCGAAGGCATCCGGCTCGACGGTTACCACGACGAATACGCCGGTCGGCGCCCGCGCCGTGCCGATCGCATCGGCGGGGGATGCAAACAGCGGCCAGCATCCCACCGCACCGGCGTGCTCGAGCAATTCCTTGCGGAAGGCCCTGGCGGACCGCGGCGCGCCGCGTGGGTGGCGCCGGATGACCGGCGCGCCCTGCATGAAGGCCTGTGTCGGCGTAAGCACGGTGGGACCGTCGTCGTGCCGCGGCGGCAGGGGCAGGCCGCGCAGGATGTCCGCGATCGGCCCGACCAGGGCCACCCGCCGCAGCATGTGGTCGGCGCCATCGGCCGCGAACACGTCGACCGCGGCGGCACCGGCAATGTCGGCCAGCGCCTGGGCCAGCGTGCGGTAGACCGATTCCGGATCGGGCTGCTCGAGCAAGGCGCGCTGGATCGTGCGCTGTGCATCACGGTAGCGGCTCATCCGCACGCTGCGCTCCAGCAGCAGCTGGTGGTCCCAGAACCGGCCCAGCTCGTCGACCAGTCGCTGCGCCCAGTCGAGCAATTCCCCGCTCAGACCGGGCCCGTCGTCGCGGGAATAGGCGGCCAGTACCAGCTGGCCATCGTCCCGCGTCCTCGATGCGGCCACGATGCAGGAGCCGAAACCGTGCCGCTGCGCGGCGTCGCGCCATGGCGCGAACTCCGGCGCATCGACCGAAGTCACCCGGGCCTGCTCCTGGCGCAATACCATTGCCACCGGCCCGCGACCGCCGGGCTCGGATTCATCCGTGCTGAGGCGCAGCGCGGCGGCATAGTCCGCGGCGGGTCCCGCCGCCGCCAGGACCTCGACATTGCTGTGCCCCGGTTCGCGCCGCCCGATCCAGACCAGCGGAAGATCCATGGTCGAGGCCAGGATGCCCGCGATCGTGACCATGATCAGGCGTCGGTCGCGATCCGGCGCCGCACGCAGCAGCGCGAGGGTCTCCGCCACGCTCCGGTAGAAGCGTTCGCGAAGCTCGCCGCGTGCCTGTTCCTGGCTGTTCATCCGCCTGCCGATTTCCCCGAACGAACAAACGGTGCACCGATTGTCGGCCTACTTCATCATGGCAGCACGCATTAATCCACCGCGCCGACGGCACCCAGCACGGCCCGGACCGGTGCCGTTCACCCGGCCGGTGCGCGCTCCCCGCACGTCCGGGCGCGCTTGCGCATCAGCTCGCGCTCGCGCCGGTTCATGGCCAGTGCGGCCGCCCGCTCGAATTCCCGGCGCGCCTCGTCGACGCGGCCCAGCCGGGCCAGCAAATCGCCCCGCACCGCGGGCAGCAGGTGGTATCTCTGCAGGCTCGGCTCGTCGACCAGGGCATCGGCCAGTTCGAGGCCCGCTGCCGCGCCGCCCGCCATGCCCACGGCCACCGCACGGTTGAGTTCGACGATCGGCGACGGCGCCACCCGGGCCAGGGTCGCATACAGCGCGGCGATGCCCGGCCAATCGGTTTCCCCGCTGGTCAGCGCACGCGCGTGGCAGGCGGCGATCGCCGCCTGCAGCGCATACGGGCCCAGCGCGCCACCCAGCTTCCGGGCCTGCTCAAGCGCGGCCAGACCGCGGCGGATCAGCAACCGGTCCCACAACGCCCGATCCTGCTCCAGCAGCAGGATCGGCTCGCCGCTCGCATCCACGCGTGCGCGTGAACGCGAGGCCTGCAGTTCCATCAACGCCACCAGGCCATGCACCTCGGGCTCGCGCGGCATCAGGCCGGCCAGCACCCGGCCCAGGCGCAGGGCGTCCTCGCACAAGGCCGGGCGCATCCAGTCGTCGCCCCCGGTGGCCGAGTAGCCCTCGTTGAAGATCAGGTAAATCACCCCGAGCACCGACGAAAGGCGTGCGGCAAGCTCGTCGCCGCGGGGCACCTCGTACGCCACCGCGGCCTTGGCAAGGCTGCGCTTGGCGCGAACGATGCGCTGCGCGATGGTCGGCTCGGGCACCAGGAAGGCGCGCGCGATTTCCTCCGTGGTCAGGCCGCCGAGCAGGCGCAGGGTCAGCGCCACGCGCGCCTCCATGGAAAGCAGCGGATGGCAGGCGGTGAAGATCAGCCGCAGCAGGTCGTCGCCGAACGGGTCGTCCAGCGCCGCCTCGTCCGCGGACCTTGCACATTCCTGCTCGTGTTCCAGCTCGTGCATCAGTTGCTCGTGCTTGCGTTCGAGCAGCTTGCTGCGGCGCAGCCGATCGATCGCGCGATGCTTCGCGGTGGTCATCAGCCACGCGCCGGGATTGTCCGGCACGCCGGTATGCGGCCACTGTTCCAGCGCCACCACCAGCGCATCCTGCGCCAGCTCCTCGGCCAGGCCGACATCGCGCAGCATGCGGGCGAGGCCGGCGATCAACCGGGCCGACTCGATCCGCCAGACGGCGTCGATGGTGCGATGGGTATCGGTCACGCTCATGGCGACCGATCACACCATCCCCACCGCGCCGGCGCAAGGCCGTTCCTGCTTCCGGCCCACGCCCGCCTGCGAGGCCGGTCCCGCGGCCTCGCTCAGGACGCGGCGACGGGGCGGCGGCGGGGGCCGCCCCGCTCCGCGCCGTGCGCGCGCACGGCGGCGTCCCGGGTCAATTCCCGCTGCACGTCGACGGCAAGGTCGGCGAACTCCTGCACCCGCTGCACTTCGATGGTCTCGCCGGCCGCCGCCGGGCACCGCGAGGCCCAGGCGATGGCCTCGTCCCGCGACGCGACATCGATCATCCAGTAGCCGGCGGGCACGCCCATCGTTCCGCTGCGCGGACCATCGACGAGCTCGGCCCCGCCGCCGGCGAAGAAGATGCGCGCGCCCATCGAGGGCGGGCACAACCCGTCCAGCGCAACCAGCACGCCGGCCTGCCACAAGGCGTGGTTGTACCGCGCCATCGCGGCCGCGCCATCGGCATCGGACCCGTTCCCCGGCGCCTCGCCCTCGACCGCGCCGGCGCCGGGGATCAGCCACATCATGAAACGCATGGCGGTTGCTCCCCGGCGCGCCCTTGCCAGGACCGGCCCTCGACCCGGCTCATGACTTCGCCGCGATCTGCGCGCGCAGCCGCTCCTCCTGCTCGCGCAGTTCGGGCGTGAAATCGGCGCCGAAATCCTCGGCCTCGAACACCTGGCGGACCTCGATCTCGGCATCGTCGTCGAACGGCGCGCGCTTGAGCCACTCGATCGCCTCCTGCATCGACTTCACCTGCCACAGCCAGAAGCCGGCAATCAGCTCCTTGGTCTCCGCGAACGGCCCGTCGGTCACCGTGCGCGCGCCCCCCGAGAACTTCACCCGCACGCCCTTCGAACTGGGCTGCAGGCCCTCGCCCGCCAGCATGATGCCGGCCTTCACCAGCTCCTCGTTATAGCGGCCCATCGCGGTCAGCAGCTGCTCGCCGGGCATCACGCCGGCTTCCGAGTCCGGGGTCGCCTTCACTATCACCATGCATCGCATCGTCGTGTCTCCTTCGAATGAGTGGGAGCCAGGCAGGCCATCCCGGCTCTATCCGAATGACGAACGGCGGACCGGCAAATCGACACGCCGCCCCGCCTGCCGGCCGCCATCGCAAACGATGAGCCGCGGCTCGGTATGCTGTGCGGGTTGCGTCAACCAGGGCAGGAAGGCATGAGGGACAACCCGGGCGGACTGATCGTCCACCGCGGCAGCCGCACCGAGCGGCTGGCCGATGCACTGGCGCTGCAGCTCGAAGCGCAGCGGCCGGCCAATCCGCTGGCGGCACAGACCGTGGTGGTGGCGCATCCGGGGCTGCAGCGCTGGCTGCTCGGCCATCTTGCACAGCGCAGCGGGCCGCATGGCGGGCACGGCATCGCCGCCAACATCGAGATGATCCTGCCGTGGCAATGGTTCGAGCGCGCGGCCCGCCGCGTGCTGGGCGACGAGGCGCTGATCGGCGGCGCGTACCGGCACGAACTGCTGCGCTGGCGCCTGCTGGCAGCGCTGCCCTCGCTGAAGGCGCCGGAAGTCGCCGCCTACCTGGCCGGCGACGACGCCGCGCGACGCAGCTTCCAGCTGGCCGAGCACCTGGCCGGCCTGTACACCCAGTACCTGATCTACCGGCCGGACTGGATCCTCGACTGGGAGCAGCATCCCGCGCAACACGGCGGCGACTGGCAGGCGGCGCTGTGGCAGCGGCTGCGGGCCGGCATCCCGCGGCCGCACCGCGCACAACGCAGCGCCGACCTGCTGGCGGCGCTGCGCGCCGGCGGCGGGCTGGCCGGCGACCCGCCGCTGCACGTGTTCGGCGTCAGCCACCTGCCGCCCGACGTGCTGGCCGCGCTGCAGGCCACCGCGCTGCACGCGCCGGTGCACCTGTATTTCCCCGACCCCTGCCGCGAGCACTGGGTCTATCTGCGCAAGCAACGCTTCCTGCTCGCCCACGCGGACGACCCGGAGGCGCTGTATTACGAGGTCGGCCATCCGCTGCTGGTGGCGCTCGGCCGCATCGCGCAGGATTTCTGCCTGAGCCTGGACGAATGCGACGCGATCGACGAGCGCGACCCGCTCGACGAGGCCGAGCCGCTCGGCGGGGCCAGCTCGCTGCTAGACCGACTGCAGTCGAGCATCCGCTGCCTGCAGCCGGAGCTGGTGGGCGCGCCGATCCGCGAACAACAGGCCGGCGGTGCCAGCCTGGAGGACATCCTGCCCGCGCTGCGCCACGACGCCAGCCTGCGCGTGCACGCCTGCCACACCCGCCTGCGCGAGCTGGAAGTGCTGAAGAATGCCTTGCTGCGCTTCCTTGCCGACGATCCCGCCCTGCAGCACCGCGACATCGTGGTGATGGCGCCGGATATCGGCGCGTACGCACCGTACCTGGCGGCGGTATTCGGCGAGCCGGCGCAATACCGCAACGACCCGCTGCACATTCCCTGGCACCTGGCCGACGTCGGGCTGGCGCAGGCACACCCTCTGATGAACGCGTTTTCGCAGTTGCTGGACCTGGCCGAGAGCCGCTTCACGGTCAGCGAGGTGCTGGACTTCCTCGACGTGCCGGCGGTGGCGCGGCGCTTCGCGATCGACGCCGGTGGCCGCGACGCGCTGGAGCGCTGGCTGCGCCGGGCCCGCGTGGCGTGGGGCCTGGATGCCGCGATGAAGGCCGCGGCCGGCGCGGCCGCGGTCGACGCGAATTCATGGCAGTTCGGCCTCGACCGCATGTACGCCGGGTTGATCGTAGGCCAGGACGCGGATGGCGAACTGCTCGACGACATCCTGCCGCTGCGGGGCGTCGCCGGCGGCGCGGTGGAAGCGCTGGGCCAGCTCGACCGCCTGCTCGGCGAGCTGCGCCAGGTGCGCCATGCCCTTGCCGGCGCGCGCCCGCTGGCCGCGTGGAGCGCATGGCTGCTGGAACGGCTCGATGCGCTGTTCCTAGCCGACCCGCGCGATGCCGCCGAACAGAACGCGCTCGACGCCCTGCGCCGGCTCGCCGCCAGCCTCGCCGGCCAGGCCGCCGAGGCCGGTATCGACGCGCCGCTGCCGTGGAGCGTGGTGCGCGAGGCGCTGCGCGGCGCGCTGGACGCGGTACCGGAGCGCCAGGCCTTCCTGCTCGGCGGGGTGACCTTCTGCGGGCTGGTGCCGCAGCGCTCGATCCCGTTCCGCGTGGTCTGCCTGCTCGGCATGAACGAGGGCGAGTTCCCGCGCCCCGGCCACGACGCCGGCCTCAACCGGATCCTCGGCCAGCCGCGGCGCGGCGACCGCGACACCCGCAACGAGGATCGCTACCTGTTCCTGGAGGCGCTGATGTCGGCGCGCGACGCGCTGCACATCAGCTACGTCGGCGAAGGCGTGCGCGATGGCAAGCCGCGCAATCCTGCCGCGCCGCTGGCCGAGTTGCTGCAGTTCCTCGACGAACAGCACGGCCTCGCCGCCGATGCCAAGACCGAACGACCCTGGCGCGTGCGCCACCCGCTGCAGCCCTTCGACGCGCGCTACTACGAGCGCGATGCGCAGGGCCGGCCCCGCCACGATCCGCGGCTGTTCTCGTACGAGCCGGCGTTCCTCGCCGCCGCGCCGGCCAGTGCCGGCTTGCCGCCCTTCCTCGGGCCACCGCGGGCCGCGCCGGGAACCGTGGCCGGCGGCGAAATCACCCTCGGTGCACTCAAGCGCTTCTGGCGCGACCCCGCGCGCGACGCATTGCTGCGCGGCCAGGGCATCAGCCTGCGGGCACTGGACGACAACGGCTGGCCGGACCGCGAGCCGCTGGAGACGCCACTGGAAAAAATCGAGCGGGTCGACCACCGCCTGCTGTTCGAGGCGCTCGCCGCCGGCCGCGACGAACTGCCCGCCGAACCGCCGGCATGGCTCGCCCGCTCGGGCATGCTGGCCGGCGGCGCGATCGGCGAGCAGACCTGGGTACGACTGCGCGACTCGCTGCGCCCCCTGCTCGCGCAGGCGCAACCGCTGTTCGCCAGCAGCGGCGCACAGGCGCAGGCCCGGGCGATCGACCTGGACCTCGGCGGCGGCCTGCGCCTGACCGGCGTGGTCGACCGGGTGTTCCGTGGCGCCGGCGACAGTCTGCTGTGGTTCGACGCCCGTCCGGGGCGCGCCGCCAATCTGAGGGATCTGCTGGCCTTCTACATCGACTGGGCCTGCCTGAAACTCGCCTACGCCGATGACGGCGCCCGCCTGCAGGCCACGCTGCTGGAGCAGGTCTGGCGGACGCGGGGCGGCAGCAGCGTGCTGCTTGCCCAGAGATCCGGCATGCTCGACGCCGTCATGGCGCAGGATGATGGCCAGCTGCGCCATGGCCTGCGCCGCCTGATCGAGGCATACCGGGCCGCCGAACAGCGACCGCTGCTGTTCTTTCCGCGTACCGCGCAGGCCTGGGCCACCAGCGAACCGGAGGACCGCCGCGCCAAGGCAATTGCGGCGTGGGAAGGCGACGGCTTCAACCCCGGCGAGCGCGACTACGCACCCGGCTACGCGGCCCTGCTCAGCCGCGGGCTGGACCTTTTCGACGAAACCGGCCTCGCGCACCGTGCCTTCATCGCTGCCACCGAACTGGTCTGCGGCGTGCTCGATCCGGGGCACACGACGCTGTTGAAGGAACCCCGCCCATGAACCTCCTGGTAGGAGCGCACCCTGTGCGCGAACGCTCTTCGCACGGGTCCACCCAAAGGCATCGCGCACAGGGTGCGCTCCTACAACGGTATCTCGCCCCATGATCGATGCCACCGCCCTGCCCCCGCTCGACTGGCGCCGGATGCCGCTGCACGGACGCGTGCTGATCGAGGCCAGCGCCGGCACCGGCAAGACCTGGAACATCGGCGTGATCTACCTGCGCCTGCTGCTCGAGCGCGGGCTGCCGGTGGAGCAGATCCTGGTGACCACCTTCACCGACGCCGCCGCGCAGGAACTGCGCGAGCGACTGCGCCGCCGCCTGGTCGAGGCCGAGCGACTGCTCGAAGCCGCGACCCGCGACGCGGCCAGCGCCGATCCCCTGGAGAGCTGGCTGGCCACGCTGTGCCCCGACGCGGACAGCACGCGCATCGCGCTACGCCGGATCCAGCTCGCCCGCAGCGACCTCGACCGTGCGCCGGTCTCCACCATCCACGCGCTGTGCCAGCGCATCCAGCGCGACTACCCGCTGGAGAGCGGCGCCGCCTTCGCCGACGACCAGCTGTTCGACGAGCAGCAACTGATGCGCGAATGCGTGGAGGATTTCTGGCGCCGTCGCTACCTCGCCGGCGAGGTCGACCCGCGCGAAGCCGAGCTGCTGCTGAGGGACGGCCCGGAGGGCCTGCTGCGCGACCTCGGCGGGCTGGCGAACCATACCGACGCGCGGATCGAGGCCGGCGGCCTGGCCGAACTCGAACGCGCGCTCGCCGTACTGCACACGGACGCGAGCATCGCCGAGCTGCAGCGGCTGGCAGACGACGCGACGCTGTACAAGCGGGCCAATGCGGCACTGCGCGGCCGGCTCGGCGAGATCGCCCAGGCGCTGCGAGACGACGACGAGGCGCAACTGTCCAGGTCGCTCAGCGACGTGTTCGAGCCGGAAAACCTGCCAGCGCAGACGGCCGCCGCCCGCGCCGGTGAAATCGCCGACCATCCGCTGATCCACGCCCTGCAGGCGCTGCGCCCGCTGCTCGGCATGCGCGACATCCTCGTCCGCGGCGCGGTGTTGGCCGCGGCGGCACAGGCCTGCCGCGAGGAGATGCCGCGGCGCGCGCGCCAGCGCCACGTGATGACGTTCTCGATGCTGATCGACGCGGTGTATCAGCGGCTTTGCGGCGAACAGGCCGACGACGTGCTGGCCGACCGTCTGTTCGACGCTTTCCCGGTCGCCCTGATCGACGAGTTCCAGGACACCGACCAGCGCCAGTTCGCCATCTTCGAGCGGATCTACCGCGAGCGCGGCACGCTGGTGATGATCGGCGACCCCAAGCAGGCCATCTACAGTTTCCGCGGCGGCGACATCGCCGCCTACCTGCGCGCCGGCGAACAGGCCGGCCAGCGTTTCTCGCTGGGCACCAACCACCGTTCCAGCCGCACCCTGGTGGAAGCGTTGAACGCCTGGTACGGCCATACCGAGGGCGGTTTCGGCCAGCCGCAGATCCGCTACCAGCCGGTCGCGCCGGCCGGCAAGGCGGACGACCAGCCGTACACCGTCGACGGCCGGCCGGTGACGCAGCCGCTGGTGTTCCACCCGTTCCGCGGCGATGCCGTGGACAACAGGAATCGCCCGCTGAAGGCCCTCGGCGAACTCGAATCGCTGGCGCTGGACGACTGCGCCAACCGCATCGCCGAACTGCTCAACGACCCGCGGCGGGCGATCGGCGGCCGCCCGCTGACACCCGGCGACGTCGCCGTGCTGCTGTCCACCAACAACCAGATCGTGGCGCTGCGCCAGCGGCTGGTCGCGCGCGGCGTGCCCTGCGTGGGTAGCGGCCGCGGCAACATCTTTGCCGGCGAGGTCGCGCGCGAACTGGAGCTGGTCCTGTTCGCCGTGCTGCATCCCGACGACGACCAGGCGGTGCGCGGTGGGCTGGCCACCGCCCTGCTCGGCGCCACGCTGGAACAGTTCCGCGACTGGCAGGCACAGCCCGCCGCATTCGAACGCGAACTGGAACGCTTCGAGGCGTGGCGCGCGCTGGTGCGCGGCCGCGGCGTGCTGGCCCTGGTCGGCGAACTGCTGGCCGCGCGCGCCACCGCCCTGCTGGCGCTGCCGGAAGGCGAGCGCGTGCTCACCGACCTGCGCCACCTCGGCGAACTGCTCGCCGCGGAGGAAGGCAAGCGGCAAGGACTGGACGGCCTGTACGCCTGGCTGCAGGAGATGCGCCGGGAAGGCAGCGACGGCGATGCCGAAGCCGCCGACGAGCGCCAGCTGCGCATCGAGAGCGACGCCCGCCGCGTGCAGCTGCTGACCATCCACGCCAGCAAGGGGCTGGAATTCCCCATCGTGTTCCTGCCGCTGCCGTGGCGCATCGGCAACCGAACGGGCATCTATGCGCCGAAGCTGCTGCGCTATCACGACGCCGCCGGCCGACGTTGCGTGGACTTGGGCTCGATGCATTTCACCGAGCACCGCGCCCGACACTTCCGCGAGGAGCTGGAGGAACGCCTGCGCCTGCTCTACGTGGCGCTGACCCGCGCCGTGCATGCCGTGCACGTGTACTGGGTCGACCGCGGCCCGCTGCCCGACGGCGATGCGCAGGCATGGCAATGGGCGGCGATCGACCTGCTGGTCGGACAGGCCCAGCATGCGCTGGCGCTGCCTGCGGGCGAAGCCTCGCTCGCGGCCATGGCCGGGGCGCTCGGCGGCATGCAACTGTGCGCGCCGTTCGCCGACACGTTCACCCGCTACCGGCCACCGGCCGAAACCGCCGCGCCGCGCGCCACCCAGGCGCCGCTGCCGCCGTTGCGGCCGTTCCAGTGGCTGCACAGCTTCAGCGGCCTGACCCGCCATGCCGCCGCGGCGCTGATCGACGACAGCGGCGGTGCCGACGAAGCCGGCGCGGAAGAGCCGGCGATCGAAGCGGATGATACCGCCGAAGATGGCCGCCTGCTCGCGCTCTACCCGCTGCGCGGCCCGCGCTTCGGCGACGCCGTGCACCGCGTGTTCGAGCTGGCGCAGCCCGGCCCGATCTGGCCCGACCAGCGCCAGTTGCTGCACCGCCAGCTCGGCGCGCAGGCCGTCGCCGCCCCGCACCTCGCCCATGAGGAAGCGCTGGAGCGCGTCGGCCGGATGATCGATCGTGCGCGCCAGGCCGACCTGGGCGACGGCCTGCGCCTGCTCGACCTCGGGCCCGACCAGCGCATTACCGAGTTCGAGTTCCAGTTTCCGGTACGGCAGGTGCCGCTGGCGCAATTGCGCCGGATCTGCGCGGCCCACGGCCACGCCGACGCGGTGCCGGCCAGCCTCGACGCCACCACGCTGAACGGCATGCTGACCGGCTTCGCCGACCTGATCCTCGCCTGGGACGGACGCTTCCACGTGCTCGACTACAAGACCAACTGGCTCGGCGCGCGGCTGCGCGACTACCAGGGCGACTCGCTCGAGGCCGCCATGGCCGAGCACCACTACCCGCTGCAGGCGCTGCTCTACACCGTGGCGCTGCATCGCTACCTGCGCCAGCGCATGGACGGCTATACGGCCGAACGCCAGCTCGGCGAAAGCTGGTACCTCTTCGTGCGCGCGCTGGGGCTGGCGCCCGGGCTGGGCGTGTGGCGCCGGCGCTGGCCGGCGCCCCTGATCGAGGCGCTCGACGACGCCTTCGCCGGTGCGCAGGAGGCCGTGGCATGAACCTCCCGCTGCCGCAAGCCGCCAATGCCGACGCCGACGAGCGCGCGATCGACCAGGGCCTGGCGCAATGGGTGCTCGGGCGCACCGGCTCCGCCCCGCTCGCCGCCGCCGTGCGCGCAGCCAGCCACGCCGAAGGCCACGGCCATTCCTGCGCCACGCTGACCGATCCGGAGACCGGCGCCGGCTTCGACGCCGACGCCCTGGGCGCGTTGCGCCGGCACGACTGGGTCGGCGACGGCACCTCGTTCACCCCGTTCGTGCTCGATGCACGGGGGCGTTTCTACCTGTGGCGCAACTGGGGGCACGAAACGAGGCTCGCCGAGGCGATCCTGCGGCGCTGCGCGCAACGCACGCTGCCGATCGCCGCCGATACCCTGGCCAGCGACCTGGACACGCTGTTCGCCGGCATGCCGCGCGGCGCCACCGACTGGCAGCGCGCCGCCGTGGCCGCCGTGCCCGGCGCGCGCTTCTTCGTGCTCACCGGCGGCCCCGGCACCGGCAAGACCACCACCGTGGTGCGCATGCTGCTGATGCTGCTGCAGCACGCGCAGGCCTGCGATCTGCCGGCGCGGCCGTCGATCGCCCTCGCCGCGCCCACCGGCAAGGCCGCCCAGCGCCTGGTGCAGGCCATCGCCAGGGGCAAGGCCGAGCTGCAAAGTGCGCTAGCCCCCGTAGGAGCGCACCCTGTGCGCGATGCTCTTCGTCCCGATCGACATCAGAGCAATCGCGCACAGGGTGCGCTCCTACAGCACATCCCGCACGCCGATGCGCGCACGCTGCACCGCCTGCTCGACTACCGGCCGATGGACGACAGCTTCGGCCGCGGCCCGCACAACCCGCTGGCCGAGGACATCGTGGTGGTGGACGAGGCGTCGATGGTGGACCTGGCAATGATGCGCCAGCTGCTGCAGGCGCTGCGCCCCGAGGCGGTGCTGATCCTGCTCGGCGACCCGGGCCAGCTGGCCTCGGTCGATGCCGGCTCGGTGCTGGCCGACATCGTCGCCGGCGCACCGCGCAACCGGTTGCCGCCAGCGCTGGCCGGCCTGCTCGCGCCGCTGCTGCAGCAAGCGCCCGGCAGCGCCGGCGGCGACACACCGCTGGCCGGCCAGGTACTCACGCTGACCCACAGCTGGCGCGCCGGCAGCGGCCTGCAGCGCGGCGTCGAGGCGTTGCGCGACGCGCCCGACCCGGCCTGGCTGGACGCGCTGCTGGGCAAGCGCAGTGACGGCGACCTGCACCTGCGCCACTGCCCCAACGCCCATGCCCTGCGCGCCTGCGTCGACGGCTGGATCGAGCGTCACGCCGAGCTGCTGCCATCGCTGCTGGCGCCGGCCACCGACGCCGCCGCGGCATTGCGGCAGCTGCGCCAGCTGCAGATCCTGTGCGCACTGCGCGACGGTCCGTTCGGCGCGCAGGGTCTCAACGAGCTGATGCTGCGCCGGCTCGCCGCCCGCTTCGGCATCGAGGCCGGCCACGCCTGGTATCACGGCCGTCCGGTCATCATCACCCGCAACGACTATGCCCGCGGCCTGTTCAACGGCGACGTCGGCATGGCGCTGGAAGGTGCGGAGGGGCTGCGCGTGTGGTTCGAGCAGAGCGACCGCGACGGCAACGCCGGCCTGCGCAGCTACTCGCCGCGCGCCCTGCCCGCGCACGACAGCGCCTGGGCGATCACCATCCACCGCAGCCAGGGTTCGGAATACCGCGATGTGGCCGTGCTGCTGCCGCCCGACGCCGACAACCGCATCCTCACCCGCGAACTGGTCTACACCGCCATCTCGCGCGCGAAGGAGCACGCCGAAATCTGGACCACCGACGACTCGCTGCGCGCCGCGCTGGCGCGGCCGATCCAGCGACAAGGCGGCCTGCGCGAACGACTGCAGCGGTCGTGAAGGAAAACGCGCCGATCCGGCGCCCGGCCCCGAAGGCCGGGACGCCGGATCGGCGCGGACTCACCAGCAGCCGGTCGTGCTGGGTCCGCGCGCGCCGGCCTGGTTGAGCGAGAGCGTGCCGCACTTGGTGTCGCGGGTCAGCTGGGCGTTGATCGGCGTGGCCGTGATGCTGTACTTCGACGTGCTCAGCGACGACGACGGCAGGTCGTAGCTGTAGTCGGCACCGGTGCGCTGGGGGCTGGCGCAATCCAACCCAGGCAATGCCGCCCCCTTGTAGCTGAGGTTGGTGGTGTAGTAACGCTCCATGTAGTTGGCGTGCTCCGACAGGCAGCCTTCGGCCGCCACCCGCTTGGTCCTGGTGATGTAGCTGGTGTACGCGGGCAACGCGATCGCGGCCAGGATCGCGATGATCGCCACCACGATCATCAATTCGATCAGGGTGAAGCCGGCGCTGCGGCCCATGCGCATGGCCGGCAACGCGCCACGTTCGATCGACGGGAATCGTTTCATCGTTGCATTCCTTTACGGATTGACCAGTTCGCGCCACGACACCCGCTGCATCATGCCCGTCGAACCCGCCGTGGTGATGCTGCTGTTCGAGCCGTTGTCGAAGCTCACCAGCATGCTGCCGCCCACGAAGATCGGGTTGTTGGGCAGCGAATTGAAACCGATGCCGGCCGCCGCATAGCTTTTGCCGTTCACGGTGACCGTGTCGGACGCGTTCACCAGGCCATCGCCGTTGAGGTCGAAGAAGTTGCCGGACGGACTGGTGCCGGTGAACGGGTTGATCGCCATGATCCAGCCGCTGCCGGAGGGGTTGCACACGTCCGAAGCCTGGGGAATCCGCGTCGTGCCGAGCAGCAGGTTGCCCTGGAACTGGTTGGAGGTCACCATCCGCTCGCCCTGGGCCACGGGAGCACCGTTGGTGCCGGTCGGCGACAGCAGGTCCATGTACCAGCCCGACTGGCCCGTCATGTCCGACGAGGTCGGCGCGGGCGTCACCGCCCGCGCCGGCGACACCGGCGGCGTCGCGCCGGGGTTGCCGGTGGTTTGCGCCACGATGGAGCGCTGCACGAGATTGGCGGCGCGGGTCATGCTGGAGGTGATCGCCGGGCTGTTGGTGGCGTTGGTGGTCTGCACGATCAGGCCATACCAGCTCTGGGTGGCCGTACTGGTCAGATCCAGCGTGCCCAGATACTGGCCGGTGCCGAAGAACACCCAGGTATTGCCGTTCGCCGGATCCTTGCCCACCAGCACGCCGCCCGTGATGGGTTGCAGGTTGCCGCTGCCGTCCTTGGCCACGAACAGCAGGCTGCCGGTGCTGCTCGGCGTGCTGGTGCTCGTGCCGCTGCCGGTGTTGAGCGTGAACGACCACACGTTGCCACGGAGGTCGCCGGCATAGGCCACCGTGCTCACGCCGTTGTTCGCCAGCCCCATCCACACGCCCGGGGCGGCCAGGCCGTTGTCGGCGGTGGTGTCGGTGGTCGCGTGCACGCTGAGCGAACCCGACGCGAGGTCGAACTGCAGCAGTGCCGACACGCCTGCCGAGCTGTTGTAGCCGTTGCCCAGCAATACCGACCAGGTACCGTCCGCGGTCTGCGCGATCACCGGCTTGCCGGACATCTGGCCGATGTAGTTGCTGTTGGTCTTGCCATCGCCGGCCGAGCGCTCCCACAGGAACTTGATCGCCGTCGGGTCGGTGATGTCGAAGGCATACACCGCCTTGGCCAGGCCACGGCCGCTGGTGCCCACCAGCACGCTCTTCCACGCGCTGCCCATGTAGACATCCGCCACCGTGAGCTCGCCGTCGTTGAAATACTGGTGCGGCGCGCTCGTCGTGGTGCCGTAGTCGGGGCTGGACAGTTGGCTGAGGCCAACCAGCCCGCCGGCACTGCCGGTGGTGAGCGCGGCGGCCGGGATGTAGGCGAACTTCTCCGCGCCGGTGGTGGCGTCGAAGCCGTGCAGCATGCCGTCGTTGGCGGCGACATAGATCAGCCCGGCGCGCGAGGCCGCGATGCTGGGCGTGAAATTCCCCTGGTTGTCGGTTGTACCGCTGGCGTAGGCCAGGTACGTCGAGGACCCGGTGAACGTCTCGTTGGCGAACAGGTTCGAGTCCGGCGCCCCGACATAGACCGGCTGCGAATCGACGATGTCGCCCAGCGGTGTGTCGCGATTGCGGAGGTTGCCGCCGTTCTTCTGCTCCAGCGTGGCGTCGCCGCGCAGGTAGTTGACCATGTTCGCCTGGGCGGCGGCGGTGCCGCCCAGCGCACTGAGCTGTGCGACAGACAGTGCGGGCGGCGTACTGGCGCTACCGTTCTGGAACGCCACGTATGCAGCGGTCCTCCCGCTGGCCGCTGGATTGTAGGTCCAGATGTTCCGGCTGGCCGCCGACGGCAACGAACCCACGGCGGTCCAGGTCGGCGTCGCCGCGATCGCGCCGGTGTTGGGGTTCACCGCCAGCGCCTTCAGGTCGCCCTTCCATTTGGCGGTGTAGTAGTTGGCCTGGTACGCCACCGTGCCGGTCTTGAGCTGGGTGGAGTTGGCCGCGAGGCTGGCGCCGGTGCCGACGCGCTCGGCGGCGCGCTTCAATGCGTCCTTCAGGCCGCTGGCGAATGCCTGCGGGCTGGTGGCGGAGTAGAAACCACCATGGCCGTTGACCGCGGCATGGGCCAGGTCGGCGATGTTGTTGATCGAGTTGGACGATGGCTGCGGCCAGCTGAAATTGCTGATGGCCGTGCCACCGTTGGCCCAGTCGAAGATCTGCTTGACGGTGGTGCCGGTGGGCTTGATCCCCTGGGGCGTGAAGCCCAGGCCCAGGGTGAAGGTCGTCATGTGCTGCCAGAACGCCGGGTCCTCGGCACTGGTCGGCACTTCATTCGCGGTGCTCGGACGCAGGTCCGTCATCCAGTACTTCATGGCCACGTCGGCCAGCGTGTTGCTGTAGGTATCCGAATAGGGAGCCGCCGCCGTATAGGTGTACTTCTGGCCATTGGCGCCGCTCACCGGTGTGCCATTGCTGCCATCCGCATTGCCGACACCTGAGAAACTCTCGTTCCAGAATCCGTCCGTGGTGAGGATGGTGTACGACTGGCGGCAGGCGAGCTCGGTGGTGGTTCCCGCAGGTACCGGATCGGACGACATCGCCTGCCACGGCTGCGCCGTCTGGTAATACCTGCCCACGGCGTCCAGCGCCTGGCGCAATGGCGTGCCGCCACCTGCCGTGGCGGCAGTGATCCAGCTCCACAGGGCATTCTTCTGGTCGCCCGCTGCCGAGCCATCGCCGAAGGGCGTGACGTTAGCGATGTAGTTGCTGCCACCGTTGTATGCGTCGGCATAGCTGTAGCGGGACGCAGGCAGATTGCTGTAGTTGTTGTTCCTGCCGCCGTCGATCGAGCCAAAGCCGATCCGGAAATTCGCGTCGACGCCAAGGAACGAGTTCATCAGGCCGCTTTTGGCCATCAGGATGCGGGTGTGGTAGTACGAAAACCAGTTGGCGATATTCTGTCCCGCCGCCACGCCGGCGGGCGCGGCCTTGCCCGAGGTGTCGGACGCCAGCACGCAGTTGGTTTTCCCGCCGCAATCCGATGCCGCCACGTAACTGACGGTGTAGGGGCCTGCCGCCGCGCCGGTCGAATACTGGAAGTAGTTGTACGTCGTGCTTGCGTTGTAGGCGATCACGCAAGTGCTTGGCTTGTTTCCGCTGGCAGGGGTATACGTCTCGCCGGTGGCGCCGGGCTGGTTCCAGTAGTAGTTGTCGCACCGGTTCTGCGTGACGCCGGAATATGTGGCGGACGAAGGCGTCGTTACCGAGTTCGACGCCGAAAAATTGATGGCACTGCCCGGGCAGACGCCACCGCAGTCGTAGTACTCGTACCGCCCGTCGTAATTGGTGAGGTCGACCGCCGTCGGGCTGCTGGCGAAACCGTCAACCCAGGCACTGGTCAGGCCGGTCGCGGCGGCATAGCTGGTGCCGTTCGCCATCGGTGGCGGCAGATAGGTGATGGCCGGGTTGTAATAGACGCCGTTGTTGCTGGCGTTGATCAGCGCGTCGTTGTTGCCGTTGTTGTTGAGATAGCTGAAATCCGGCATGAAATTCCACGTCATCGAGCCCGAATCATCCAGCATCAGCGTGATGTTCGGCGGCAGCGATTTCTGGATGATCAGCGGCGTCTGGTCGACCTGGACGGCAGCCAGCGCGGGTGAGCAGGCGACGCCCAGCATCCACACGAGCAGGCCGGCCGACAGCACGCTGCCGAGGATGCGGCCGGGCTTGCGATGCGGGCGGGAGATGAGGTTCATGGCGGTTCCGCTCCTGTGCGGCATGGGAGGCCCCATGCAGTCTGTCTGCTTGTCGGTGCCGGCCGGTCAGCGCTGCTTGACCATCGCCTGCAACATCACCACGGCGCGGTCGCCGACCACCGCCGGATCGCCGCTGCGCGCGGTGATCCGGTAGTACACCGCGGTGGTGGAAGTTCCCTGCGCGCCGTAGTTCTGCGCGTTGGCGCTCTGGTTGAAGCCGGTGCTGGAACTGGTGTCGACCCAGTTGCCCATGTTTTCCACCACGTACTGGGGCTGGCCGGAGGCGATTCCAGCGGCCGTGAACTGCCCTGCCGCGGTTCCCGCAGCCACGGTATGGATGCTTCCGCCCGGCAGGCCCGGGTCGTTGAACGGATTGGTCAGGCATACCACGCTGCTGGCCTGGCAGTTGCGGGCGATGATGCCGGGGTTGCTGCTGACCAGCGCGGCCGCAGCGCGCATGGCCGCCTCGGCACCCTGGAAAGCGACCTGCCGGTCGTACAGGTTGCTCGCCATCTTCTGCTGCATGATGGTGCCGCGTACGGCGGCCAACCCGACCAGGGTGATCACCACCAGCAGGATCAGTGCCACCACCAGTGCCACGCCGCGCTGGCCGGCACGGCGCGGAAGGTGGCGACCGCGGGCGGGGCGGATCGCGCGGGAGGCGGAAACGTGGCTCATGTCAGTTCACCCGGTTGCGCACGGTGGTGGTGGCGGTGAAGCTGCGCACCAGCGGCTGCACGTTGGTGCCGGCACGCTGGTCGGCGCTCTGCAGGGTCAGGGTGACCTGCACGGCGTCGACCACGGCCCAGCTGGTGATCGCACTGGCGGCTACGAACGCGGCACTGCCCTTCGCGTGGTAGCTGATCGCCATCCCGGTGACGTCGCGCACCATCTCCTGCGGCGTGCCGAGGCCGGCATTCCCGGCGGAGTCGGTGGCTATCGCGGCCCGGTACAGGGAGCGGCCCTTGACCGGGTTGTTGCCGATGTACCAGTCGGCGGCGCCCAGCTTGGCGATCTGCGAGTTGGGCCCGAACTGGTAGAGGTTGCCGTTGGTGCTGCTGCAGTCGCTGGGGTAGCCCAGGCCTTTCGAGCAGTTGCCCGGCGCGACCGCGTTGCCGGTGTTGTGCACGAAGGTGACGTTGCTGTTGTTGTAGTTGCTGATCTGCACCATCACCGCGTGGTCGGGGTCGCAGACGATGACGATGTCGCCGGATTGCAGGTTGGTGGTCGTGTCGTTGAGCTTGAAATTCGCCGCGGGCTCGTTGTCGGTGGCCACGCTCATGCCGCCGTCGACCGCGCCGAGAACCTGCACCGAATCGGTGCCGGCGACCCGCTGGCCCACGCCGGTGCCGAACACGCCCCCTGTCGCCGGATCGCCCTGGGTGCCGCTGTAGCCGTGCAGGGCGTTGCCCCAGTTGGCCCACCAGGCCGTGCTGCTGTTGTTGAGCACGTTGCCCATGCGATCGCCGTTGTTGCATGGATTGAGCCCGGCATTGCGAATGTCGCGCGCCAGCAGCTCGAACGCGATGCGCGAACCGTCCTGCACGTCGCCCAGTGCCTGGTTGGTGCGGTAGGTGCGCTGGTTGGCCAGGAACACGCTGGCCACGCCGGCGATGACGATGAGGCCGAGCAGCATCGCGACCATCAGCTCGATCAGGGTGAAGCCGGTCGGCAGCTTCGTCGACATGGGCACGCGACGGCAGGGCATGGCATGGCCGCTCACAGCATGGCCCTGGTGGCGACTTGCTGCGCGCTGGAACCGCCCGCACCGGTCCGGCTGTCATCGAACGTGATGGTGATGGTGCAGTCGGCGCTGGCCGTGCCGACCGCAGTGCAGGCGATGGCGCCGGTGGTGCTGGCGACCGCACCGAGGCTCTTGTTGCCGAGCCCGACGCTGCACCACTGGCTGATCTGGGCGCTGGCCAGGGTGCTGCCTGGCGCAGGGCATGCGTTGGCCGCGATCGGCGTGGTCGTGTTGTAGTCGCCATTGCGGGCGCCGCTGATGTCCGCCCGCATCGCGTCCAGGATCGAGTAGCTGGCGACCGTGACCATGCTGCGCGCCATCGCGCTGTTGTTGGTGGCCAGCGACATGGCCTGCAACGCCGCGATGCCGAGGAAGGCGATGGAAAGCACCAGCACGGCCACCAGCACCTCGATCAGGCCGACACCGGACTGGCCGGCATGCAGGCGCGCGGCCCGCTGCCTGACCACATGTACGGGGCGCATGGCCGGAGTGGGGCGATTCGTCATGGGCAGGCTCCCGATTTGGTGGTGGTCACGAGAATCGACCCGGTCGTCATCGTGATCACGCGATGGTTGTCGCTGCTCATCTGGCCGGTGCAGATGTCCGCGACCGTGCCGGTGTAGGGGCTGGTGGTGCCCACGGCCTGCCCCAGCCCCTGTCCGCCGAAACGGATCGCCACCACATCGCCCGACAACTGCACGGTCGTGTCGATGCCGGTCGTGCCGGCCAGCACCGGGTTGGCGCCGGCACCGGCCATCGCGTAGACCGCGCCGGTCTGGGTGCTGCACGCCGCGCCAAGGGCGTCGGCGCTGTTGACGCTGGCCGAGTTGCTGCACAGCTGCGTGTTCGCATTGCGCTTGATGGCTTCCATCCGCGCCACGTTGATCGCGTTGACCACGTCGTTGGCGGCGGTGGTGAGCTTGTTGGAAAGGGTCAGCGACCTGAAGCTCGGCACGGCGATCACCAGCAGCATGACCGCGATGGCGAGGGTGATCATCAGCTCGACCAGGGTGAAGCCGTACTGGCATCGCCGTGCCGCTCCGCGCCACGGCGGGCCATCACCGGCCATACCCGACTTCCGCAACCCGACCAGCGAAGCACCTCGCTGACGCGACAAGACCCGCATGGCATTCTCCCTGATACCCCTGCGGTCACTCTGTACCGAGGCGCCCGGTTCCGGCCAGCCTGCAGCCGACGAGCGGTAGCAATTGCCCGACGAGCGGCCGGCGGGGCGCCGGAAGGGTGATCGGGATCACAGGCGGCCGTGCGGCGCGGCCGCCCGGTCAAGGCAGCTCGCTAGGGCGCCGCCTCGACCCGGTTCCTGCCGTTGTCCTTGGCGTGATACAGCGCCGCGTCGGCGCGCCGCACCAGGGAAGTCATCCCCGATTCGGCCGGCCGCAGCTGGGCGACACCCAGGCTGATCGAGAGCTGCAGCTCGATGCCGGCAACCGTCGGCCTCGCGGTGGCCACGGCAGTGCGCAGGCGTTCGGCTACCTGCAGGCCGCCCTCGAGATCGGTATCGGGCAGCACGACCAGGAACTCCTCGCCGCCCAGGCGGCCGAGCCGGTCGAACTGGCGCAGTGCGCCCTGGCAGGCCTGGACGATCTGCTCCAGCACCTGGTCGCCGATCTGGTGGCCATGGCTGTCGTTGACCTGCTTGAAGTGGTCGATGTCGAACATGACCACGGTCAGCTCGTGATGCTTGCGGCGGGCCTCGTCCATGGCCATGTGCAGCGTATGCTCGATGTGGCGGCGGTTGGAGATGCCGGTCAGCGCATCGGTGAGCGCCAGCCGGTGCAGGCTGCGGCTCCGGCGCAATTGCCGCCACGCCAGCCAGAACATCAGCAGCAGCAGAGAGCCGGCGAGCAGGATGGCCAGGCTCTGCCAGCCGCGGATGCGCTCCAACGCGGCCAGCTGCTGCTCCTTGAGCGCCTTGTCGGCGGCAAGCTTGCGGTTCTCCAGTTCACGCCGCTCGGTGTCGAACTGGTAGCCCATCAGCGTGGTGATCTGGGTCTTGGCCATCCGCGCCAGTGCGGCATCGGCCTGCATCTTGAGCTTCAGGTCGGCCAGCGCTGCCGCGGGGTTGCCCAGCGCCTCCTGGTTCCTCGAACGCGCCTCGTACAGCTCGGCCAGGTAACGCATGTTGTCGCCCTGCCTCACGTTGGTCTCGGCGACGTCGAACTCGCGCGCGGCCAGTTCGTGCTGGCCGAGACCCGCGTGGGCCTTGGCCGACTGCAAGGCCAGCATGCCGGTGCTGGACTTGTCCGAAACGACCTGGAACTCGTTGCCGGCAAGCGCCAGTTGCTGCAGCGCCTCGGTGTACTGGTGCCGGGCATTGCTGCTCTCCGCCAACGCCAGCAGCGCGGATCCCACGCTTTGCCGCGAGCCGGTCGCGCGCGCGATCGCCAGTGCCTGCTGCAGCGGCGCCACGGCGGCCGCGGCATCGCCCCGCTCGATCGCCAGGAACCCCGTCTCCATGTCTACCGCCATCTCCTCCTGCCTGTCCTGCTTGCGCTGCGCAAAGGCCATCGACTGCTGCAGATAGTCGGCAGCCTTGTCGTACTCCCCCAGCCGGCGATAGATGGTGGCGATGCTGATGAGGTTGGACTGCGCGGCCGTCGTATTGCCCACGGCTTCGTAGAGGTGCTGCGCCTCCAGGAAATCGAACAGGGCCTTGGCCTGCTCGCCGAGCAACGACAGGGCGCTGCCGCGCCAGGTCAGCCCGTCGGCGACCAGGCGGTTGTTCTCCAGGTGCCGGGCAATCCGGATGCCGGCCTCGTAGGCCGGCAGCGCGTCGCGTTCCGTGGTGACCCGGCCCTGGTAAAGGCCGCGGCATATCTGGAAGTTGGCCTCCACCTCGAGGTCGCCCGCCTGGTGGGCCTGCTCGATGCCGCGGCCAGCGTAGGCGTAACCGCCGTTCGCGTCGTTGTCGAATGCCAGGAAGCAGTAGATGTAGTCGTACCGGCGCTGCCGGTAGGCGTCGTCCGGCGGCAACAGGGCGCGCAGGCGCCCGAGGGTCTGCTCGACCGCTCCCCGGGTGTTGAGGATCACCTCACCGTTGTCCAGCCGCCGCATGAGCTGGTCGAATGCCGCCGTATCGCGTACCGATGCCTGCGTTGCCGGTCCCGCATGCACGCAGCACGTCGCCGTCAGCAGCAACAGCAAACCCGGCAAAGTTCGAAATAGTCCGGACAATACGCCCCCAAGAAAGTCGATTCAGACTCTCCCTGTCCGGACAGCGCGGGCCGTCGACTCGTTGTCGGCCGCGCTCCGGAAAACCTGAGTATGCGTGACCTGCCCGCCGGGACCGCGGCCCGACAGCAGCCTGACGCACGGCCGGCACCACCGATCCATGGCCGGCAGACGCCGCCGGCGCCGCAATCGTCGCTTGCACCATCGCGGCTCGGCCCGTAATATTCTCGGCTCTTTGCCGGAATAGCTCAGTTGGTAGAGCGGCGCATTCGTAATGCGTAGGTCGTAGGTTCGATTCCTATTTCCGGCACCAGTCCATGCACGACCAAGGCCCCGGGAAGCCGCGCTTCCCGGGGCCTTGGTTGCATCTGATGGCACGCGGCATTGCAGGCGTCCGTCCCCCGGTTCCCGACGTCTTTCGCAGCCCTACGCCCGAAGAATGCTCCCTCGGCACGGCAACGGGCAAGTACGCCGCGCATGCGGACCCGCGGCAGCGCCATCGTTGCGCCGCCGGGGACTCGCCGCTACGGGATTACAGGCTGGCGGAGCCGTTGCCGCCGACCATGCGCAGCTCTTTGGGCAAGGCGAAGGTGATGTCCTCCGGCTCGCCGTCCAGCTCGCGCACCTCGCCGACGCCCCACGACTGCAGGCGGGCGATCACGTCGCGCACCAGCTTCTCCGGGGCCGAGGCGCCGGCGGTGAGGCCGATCCGCCCGACGCCGTCGAGCCAGCTGCGCTCGATGTGCTCCGCGCCGTCGATCAGGAACGAGCGCACACCCTGCTTCTCGGCCAGCTCGCGCAGGCGGTTGGAGTTGGAGCTGTTGACCGAGCCGACCACCAGCATCAGGTCGACCGCGTCGGCGAGCCGGCGCACGGCGTCCTGGCGATTCTGCGTCGCGTAGCAGATGTCGTCCTTGCGCGGCCCCTCGATGTCGGGGAATTTCGCGCGCAGCGCCGCGATGATCGCCTTGGTATCGTCCACCGACAGCGTGGTCTGGGTGACGTAGGACAGCTCACGCGGGAATTTCGGCGTCAGGGTGGCGACGTTCTCCACCGACTCCACCAGCAGGATCTCGCCGGTATTGGCCCGGTTCCACTGCCCCATGGTGCCCTCGACCTCGGGATGCCCGGCATGGCCGATCAACACCACGCTGCGGCCCACCCGGCCCAGTCGCGCCACTTCCATGTGCACCTTGGTGACCAGCGGGCAGGTCGCGTCAAACACCTTCAGGTGCCGCTGCCCGGCTTCCTCGCGCACCGCCTGCGACACGCCGTGCGCGCTGAAGATCACGGTGGCGCCGTCGGGCACCTCGCGCAGTTCCTCCACGAACACCGCGCCGTCGGCACGCAGCTTGTCGACCACGTAGCGGTTGTGCACCACCTCGTGCCGCACGTAGATCGGCGCCCCGTAGGATTCCAGCGCGCGCTCGACGATGGCGATGGCGCGATCGACGCCGGCGCAGAAGCCGCGGGGGTTGGCGAGCAGGATGTCCAAGCTGACCTCGATTCAGGATCCTGTAGGAGCCCGCTTGCGGGCGATGCCTTTTCCTTGGGGCTCCAAAGCAAGAGCATCGCCCGCAAGCGGGCTCCTACACACAGGGATGCGATTATCGCACGTCGCCCTGCCCCTTGCCGGTGAACAGGCCGAACGCGATCAGCATCACGGCGCCTACCGTGATGCCGCAGTCGGCCAGGTTGAATACCGGGTAATTCCACTGGCGAAAATGCACGTGGATGAAGTCGGTGACCTGTGCCGCATGCAGGCGGTCGATCAGGTTGCCGACCGCGCCGCCCACGATCAGCGCCAGCGGCAGCGCGGTGCGCCAGTCGCGCCGCGGCGTGCGCCGCAGCCAACCCACCAGCACGGCGCTGATCGCCACCGCCAGCAGCACGAAGAACCAGCGCTGCCAGCCGGCGCCGTCGGCGAGGAAGCTGAACGCGGCGCCGGTATTGAACGCCAGCGTCCAGTTCAGGAAACCCGGGATCACCGGATGCGGCACACCGGCCGGCTGCAGCGCCGACAACGCCCACCACTTGCTGAGCTGGTCGAGCACGATGACGGCGGCGGACAGCCAGAGCCAGGGGAGTGCGTTGGGTTTCGGGGTCATAGGGCGCGGGGACTCGGTGATGGGGCGATCTTCAGCTCCTCCCCCTGCAACGCAGGGGGAGGTTGGGAGGGGGTTCGCTTTTGACCTTGGGAGATCAGATTAAGAGCCTACCCCTCCCCGGCCCTCTCCTGCTTTGCAGGGGAGGGAGTTACGTCAAAGTCAGAACCAGCGGCGATCCTCGCCCGGCCCTTCGACGTTGCCGACGCAGCGCACGCACAGCTCGGGGTGCCCGGCGTGGCTGCCCACGTCGTCGCGCCGATGCCAGCAGCGCACGCACTTGGCTGCGCCACTGACCGTGGCCGAGACCCAAGCGTCGGCGCCCTCCAGCTCGGTCAGCACCGCGTCGGCCGGCTGGCCGCCGGCCAGGTCGAGACGCACCTCGGAGGTGATGAAGAAGAACCGCAGTTCACTGGCCGCAGGGGCGTAGCGCGCCACGGTGGCCTGGTCAGCGTGGATCGCCAGCTTCGCCTCCAGCGCGGCACCGATCAGCTCGGCCTTGCGCATGCCCTCGAGCACGCGCGAGGCGGCGTCGCGGATCGCCAGCAGGTCGGTCCACCAGCGCCGCTGTTCCGGAGAGGCCTGGGTGGCGGCGAGGCCGTCGTACCAGGTCTCGAACAGCACGCTGTCGCCGCGCTTGCCCGGCAAAGCCTGCCATATCTCCTCGGCGGTGAAGCTGAGGATCGGCGCCAGCCAGCGCACCAGCGCCTCGGCGATGCGGTACATCGCGCTCTGCGCGCTGCGCCGGCCGCGGCTGTCGGTCGGCATGGTGTAGAGCCGGTCCTTGGTGATGTCCAGGTACAACGCGCCCAGTTCGTTGGTGCAGAAGTTCTGGATGCGCGACACCACCTCGGGATAGTCGTAGCGCTCGTACGCGGCCGTCACCGCCTGCTGCACGTCATGCGCCTGCTGCACCGCCCACTGGTCGAGCAGCACGCTGCCATCCACCGGCAGCAGGTGCCGCGCCGGGTCGAAGCCGTCCAGGTTGCCGAGCAGGAAACGCGCGGTGTTGCGGATGCGGCGGTACGCATCGGAGACGCGCTTGAGGATCTCGTCGGAAACGGTCATCTCATTGCGGTAGTCGGCCGAGGCCACCCACAGGCGCAGCACGTCGGCACCCAGCGTGTCCATCACCTTCTGCGGCGCCACCACGTTGCCCAGCGACTTGGACATCTTGCGACCGTTCGCATCCACCGCGAAGCCGTGGGTAAGCACCTCGTCGTACGGCGCGCGGCCGAAGATCGCCGACGAGGTCAGCAGTGACGACTGGAACCAGCCGCGATGCTGGTCCGAACCTTCCAGGTACATCACCCGGTAGTGCGACGCCGTGCCCTGCTGCAGTTCCGGGCGCTGGCCGATCACCGCGAAATGGGTGACGCCGGAGTCGAACCACACGTCCAGCACGTCGGTGACTTTCTCGTAGTCGCTGGCCTGGTCGCCGAGCAGTTCGGCCGCGTCCAGCGTGAACCACGCATCGATGCCGCCCTGCTCCACCTTCTGCGCGACCTGCTCCAGCAGCGCGACGGAATCCGGGTGCGGCTCCTGCGTGGCCTTGTGCACGAACAGCGCGATCGGCACGCCCCAGGTGCGCTGGCGCGAGATGCACCAGTCCGGACGCCCGGCCACCATGCCGGCGATGCGCTCCTCGCCCCAGCCCGGCACCCAGCGCACGCTCCTGATCGAGGTGAGCGCGGTCTCGCGCAGGTCCGCCTGCTCCATCGAGACGAACCACTGCGGCGTGGTGCGGTAGATCACCGGGGTCTTGTGCCGCCAGCAGTTCGGGTAGCTGTGCTCGATCTTCGCGAACGCCAGCAGCACGCCGCGGCGGCGCAACAGTTCGACGACGGCGTCGTTGGCCTTCCAGATGTGCATGCCGGCCAGTTCGAGGCCGTCGGCGGCCGGCGTGTCGGCGCGGTAGGTGCCGCGTGACTCGATGTAGTTGAGCAGGCCGATGCCGTACTCGCGCGCCACCACGAAATCCTCGACACCGTGGTCAGGCGAGGTGTGCACCGCGCCGGTGCCGTCCTCGGCGCTGACGTGCTCGCCGAGGATCACCGGCACCTCGCGCGGATAGAACGGATGGCGCAGCTTCAGGCCTTCCAGCGCCCTGCCCTCGGCATGCCCCAACACCGCTGCCTGGGCCAGGCCGTAACGCTGCGCTACCTTGTCGGCCAGCGCGCTGGCGACCACCAGCAGCGTGCGCTGCCCTTCGCGCGCCGGTCCTTCGACCAGGGCGTATTCGAGACCGCCGCCGAGCGACACCGCCTGGCTTTCCGGCAAGGTCCATGGCGTGGTGGTCCAGATCGGGATGGCGACGATCGCATCGCCGGCATCCGCGCCGAACCGGGCCGCCAGCGCCTTCGGGTCGACCGCGTCGTACGCCACGTCGACGGCGGGCGAGACCTTGTCGCCGTACTCGATCTCCGCCTCGGCCAGTGCCGAGGCGCAGTCGAAGCACCAGTACACCGGCTTGGCGCCGCGCACCACGTGGCCGTTGGAAACGATGCGCGCCAGCGCGCGCAGCATGTCGGCCTCGTACCTGAAATCCATCGTGCGGTACGGATGCTCCCAGTCGCCGAGCACGCCGAGCCGCCTGAAGCCGGCGCGCTGGTCGTCGATCTGCTGCTGGGCGTACTCGCGGCACTTCTGGCGGAACTGGGCGGCGTCGAGCTTGTCGCCCGGCTTGCCGTACTTCTTCTCCACCGCGATCTCGATCGGCAGGCCGTGGCAGTCCCAGCCCGGCACGTAGGGCGCGCGCTGGCCGGCCAGCAGCTTGGACTTGACCACCATGTCCTTGAGGATCTTGTTGACCGCGTGGCCGATGTGGATCGAGCCGTTCGCGTACGGCGGGCCGTCGTGCAGCACGAACACGCTGTCGCGATGCGCCGTCTTCTGCTGGATCTGCGCATAGCGGCCGACCCGCTCCCACTCGGCCAGCCAGCCCGGCTCGCGCTTCGGCAAATCGCCGCGCATCGGGAAATCCGTCTGCGGCAGGTTGATCGTGCTCTTGTAGTCGTGGGTCATTAGCCTGGATGCCGTCGCTGAAGTGTCGCGGCCCGCCGAACGGCGGACACAAGGATGCAAAGTTAAACGATACGCGTGCGCACAGGAATACGGCTCACGCCTCGGCCAGCCGCGGATTCATGCCGAGCAGTTCGCGCGCCATGCGCGAATCCAGCGCCATCTGCGCCTTCAGCGGCTCCAGCCCGTCGAACTTCCGTTCGTCGCGCAGCTTGGCGACGAACTGCACCGCCATGCGCCGCCCGTACAGGTTGCCCTCGAAGTCGAACAGGTGCACCTCCAGCAGCGGCTCGGCAACCTGGTTCACGGTCGGGCGCACGCCGAGGCTGGCCACGCCAGGCCAGCTGCACTCGCTTTCGCCCAGCCCCACGCGCACCGCGAAGATGCCCTCGACCGGGCTGACCCGCTGCTGCAGGTGGATGTTGGCGGTGGGGTAGCCGAGCGTGCGGCCGAGCTGGTTGCCGTACTCCACCTTGCCCTCGATCACGAACGGGCGGCCCAGCAGCGGCTCGGCCCCGGCGAACTCGCCCGCCGCGAGCAGGGCGCGCACCCGGCTGGCCGAGACGCGGGCGCCGTCGAGCTGCACCGCCGGCATGGTGCAGGCATGGAAGCCGAGATCGGCGCCCATCCGCTCCAGCAGCGCCACGTCGCCCACGCGCCTGTGGCCGAAGCGGAAATCGCCGCCCACCCATACTTCGCGCGCAGCCAGCCGCTCGACCAGCACCCGGCGCACGAAATCCCCGGCCGACATCGCGGTCAGCGCCCGGTCGAAGCGCAACAGCAAGGTGTGCTCCATGCCGGCGGCGGCGAAGCCGCGCAGCTTCTCGCGCACGCTGGACAGCCGCGGCACCGGCTCCGGCGAGAAGAACGCCCGCGGCAGCGGCTCGAAACTCACCACCACCGGGCTGCAGCCCAGCGCCTGCGCGCGCTCGTGCACCTGCGTCAGCAACGCCTGGTGGCCGCGGTGCAGGCCGTCGAACGCGCCGACGGCGATCACGCTGCCGCGCGGCGCCAGGCAGGGGCCTGCGAGATCCCGGGAAAGTCTCATCATCGCGTGAGTATAACGGCCAGGCTGCCCGCGATAAGAGCCTCGGGCGGCTTCACGCCCCCCGCAGGTCGCGCAGGCGGAAGCCGCCGGCAAACAGCACGGCCACGTAACTGGCCCCGCCGGCCAGCACCAGCGCCGCCAGATGCCACAGCCGGGTCAGCACCGACACGCCATGGGTCCAGTCCGGCCACAGCCCGCGGCCCAGCAGCAGCACTCCCACCATCGCCGCGCAGGCCGCCGCCAGCCGCAGCAGATGCCGCGACCAGCCCGGCTGGCGCTGGTAGACTCCGGCCTGCTTCAGCCAGCGCCACAGCAGCCACAGGTTCACGTAGGCCGCTACCGCGCTGGCCAGGCCCAGCGCCATGTGCAGGCCGGGCAACCGGGCCAGGCCGTCCAGCCAAGACAGCTGCTTCAACTCGGCTGGCGCCCATAGCTCGAACAGCACCGCCAGGAACACCACGTTAAGCAGCATGTTGGCGAGCAGCGAGGCCACACCCGCACGCACCGGGGTACGCGTGTCCTGGCGCGCGTAGAACGCGGGCAGCAGCACCTTGACCAGCGCGAATGCCGGCAGGCCGAAGCTCAGCGCGGTGATCGACAGCGTGGCCATATGCGTGTCGTGCGCGCTCCAGTGGCCGTGCTGGAACAGCGTGGCCACCAGCGGCCCGGCCAGCAGCATCAGCGCGAACATCGCCGGCACCGCGATCAGCAAGGTAACGCGCAGGCCCCAGTCCAGCGCGCGCGAGAAGCCCGCCGTGTCGGTGCTGACGTGATGGCGCGACAGCGACGGCAGGATCACCGTGCCCAGCGCCACGCCGAACACGCCCAGCGGCAGCTCCAGGAAGCGGTCCGCCTGCGACAGCCAACTCTGCGAGCCGACCACCAGCAGCGAGGCGATCACCGTGTCGAACAGCAGGTTGATCTGCGCCACCGACGAGCCGAACAGGGTCGGCACCATCAGCCGCATGATCCGGCGCACCTCCGGGTGGTTCCAGCCCCAGCGCGGCAGGGTCAGCAGGTCCAGCCCGCGCAGCGCCGGCAACTGGAACAGCAGTTGCAGGATGCCGGCCGCCAGGATCGCCCAGCCCATCGCCATGATCGGCGTCTGCAGCCGCTTCGACAGCCATAGCGCGCCGGCGATCATGCACAGGTTGAGGATCACCGGAGTCAGCGCCGGCAAGCCGAAGCGATGGAAACTGTTCAGCGCGCCACCGGACAGCGCGGTCAGCGACACGAACAGCAGGAACGGGAAGGTCAGCCGCAGCAACTCGACGGTCAGCTCGAACTTCCGCGGTTCGTCGATCGCGCCGGGCGAGAACAGCACCGTCACCTGCGGCGCGAAGATGATGCCCAGCGCAGTGATCAGCAGCAGCACGCCGCCCAGGGTGCCCGATACCCGCGACATCAGCTCCTTTAGCTGCGCGTGCGTGCCCTTCTCCTTCACTTCCGTGAAGACCGGCACGAAGGCGGTGGAGAACGAGCCCTCGGCAAACAGCCGGCGCATGAAGTTGGGAATGCGGAACGCCACCCAGAACGCGTCGGTGGCGCCGTTGGCGCCGAACGCGGCGTTGATCGACATGTCGCGCACCAGGCCGAGCACCCGCGAAACCATCGTCATGCTGCTGAACGAGAGCAGTCCGCGGAGCATGCTGGGGGACTTCATGGGGCAGTCTTTGACCTTCGCGGGACCGGGCGCACGGGGCGCGTAGTGTGACAGCCGCGGCGGGCAGGATGACAGCCCGTCCTGTGGCAAAATACCGGCACC
The DNA here is from genome assembly GCF_058790335.1 of Rhodanobacter sp. FW101-FHT13A11. Classification (NCBI taxonomy): domain Bacteria; kingdom Pseudomonadati; phylum Pseudomonadota; class Gammaproteobacteria; order Lysobacterales; family Rhodanobacteraceae; genus Rhodanobacter; species Rhodanobacter sp. FW101-FHT13A11. The sequence continues at coordinate 40,010 of NZ_JBYTCN010000009.1, forward strand.
GCGGTCCGCCCGGCCAGGCGACACCCGCCCGTGGCCTGCGCCTGGCCGCCTAAATGATTGACGCATGGGCGAATCGACCGCATAATTGGCGTCTTTTTCCACCCAACCCAACACTGCATCCCGGAGTTCTACCTTGGCCAACATCAAGTCCGCGAAGAAGCGCGCGCGCCAGTCCGAACAGCGCCGCCTGCGCAACATCAGCGCACGCTCCATGGTCCGCACCGCCCTGAAGAAGGTCGTCAAGGCCATCGAGGCCAAGGACAAGGCCGGCGCCGTCGCCGCGTTCACCGCCGCCCAGCCGGTGATGGATCGCTACGCCGCCCGCGGCCTGATCCACAAGAACAAGGCCGCCCGCCACAAGAGCCGCCTCAACGCGAAGATCCGCGAACTGGCGTAAGCCGGAGCGCGACCCGCGTCAAACGAAAAAGCCGGCGCAAGCCGGCTTTTTCGTTCGTGCTTTTGGTAGGAGCGCACCCTGTGCGCGATGGCTCTTCGTCACGTAACGAAAAGCATCGCGCACAGGGTGCGCTCCTACGGAAATGTCGAATATCCAGCGTTGCTCACCGCCGCGGCCGGAATTCCAGCGGCATCGATTCACCCGACCGTGCCGCCGCCGGCCGCTTCGGGCCGCAGGCGCCGCAGGTGCTGCAGCCGTCGCTGCAATCCCCGGTCGCTTCCTTCGGCTGCAGGCGCCGGGCGAAGGCACGCACCCACGCGCTGCGCCCGGGCCGGCCGTAGCGGATCGACGCGGCCGCCAGCCAGCGGTTGGTCAGTTTCGGCGCCAGCTTGCGGAACACGAGCAGCACGCTGGCCAGCACCACCAGGCCGACCACCACGTACTGCATCAGGAGGCCGCCACTCATGTCAGCGCCCTCGCCACCTGGTAGACGACGAACGACGCGGCATAGGCCATCACGAACATGTAGCCGAACGAGATCGCCACGTTGCGCCAGGAATCGGTTTCGCGTTTGATGATCGCCAGCGTGGACATGCACTGCGGCGCGTACGCGAACCACACCAGCAGCGACAGCGCGCTGGCCAGCGGGATCTGTCCCGCCAGCGCCTGCCCCAGCCCCTCGCCCTCGCCGCCCACCAGGTAGACGGTGGCCAGCGCCGCCACCGCGGTCTCGCGCGCGGCGAATGCCGGGATCAGCGCCAGGCTGATCTGCCAGTTGAAGCCGATCGGCGCGAAGACGTACTGCAGGCCGCGCCCGATATAGCCGGCGAAGCTGTAGTCGATCGCCGGCAGGGTCGCGCCCTCCGGCGCGCCCGGGAAGGTGGAGAGGAACCACATCAGCACGGTCAGGCCGAGGATCACGCCGGTCAGCCGCTTCAGGAAGATCATGCCGCGCTCGTACAGGCCGATGGCCACGTCGCGCGGCCTCGGCATGCGGTACGACGGCAGCTCCATCAGCAGCGCATGCTCGCTCTTGTCGCGGCGGATGCGTTTCATCACCCAGCCCACCAGCATCGCGCCGAGGATGCCGGCTAGGTACAAGGCGAACAACACGATGCCCTGCAGGTTGAACACGCCGAACACGTAGCGGATCGGAATGAAGGCGCCGATCAGCAGCGCATACACCGGCAGGCGCGCCGAGCAGGTCATCAGCGGCGCGATCAGGATCGTGGTCAGCCGGTCGCGCGGATCGGTGATACTGCGCGTGCCCATGATGCCGGGGATCGCACAGGCGAAACTCGACAGCAGCGGGATGAACGAGCGCCCGGTCAACCCCACCGACAGCATCAGCCGATCCAGCAGGAAGGCCGCGCGTGGCAGGTAGCCGGATTCCTCCAGCGTGAGGATGAAGAAGAACAGCACCAGGATGACCGGCAGGAAGCCGAGCACCGTGCCGAGGCCGCCGAACAGGCCATCGACCACCAGGCTCTGCAGCGGTCCGGCCGGCATCAGCGCGGCGACATGCTCGCCCATCCAGCCGAAACCGTCGCCGACCACGTCGCTCACCGGCTTGCCGGCCGCATACACCGCCTGGAACACCAGGAACATCACCACCGCCAGGATCGCCAGGCCGAATACCGGATGCAGCGCCCAGCGATCCAGCGCATCGTCCAGCGCCGCCGTCGTGCGCGGCATGGTCACCGTGGCGGCCAGCAGTTCGCGCACCTGCGCATGCAGGTCGGCGCGACTGGCCGCGTCGTCCGGTTGTACGGGTGCCGCCGCCGGCACCTCACCGTCTACGCGCTCGATCAGGCTGCGCGCACCGCCGCGCTTCACCGCCACCGTCTCCACCACCGGCAGGCCGAGGCGCCGCTGCAGTTCGGGCACGTCAATGACGATGCCGCGCTGGCGCGCGGTATCCATCATGTTCAACGCCAGCACCACCGGCCGGCCGAGGCGCTTGACCTCGAGCACGAAGCGCAGATGCAGGCGCAGGTTGGTGGCGTCGGCCACGCAGACGATCAGGTCCGGTACCGCCTCGCCGGGGAAGTTGCCGGCGCAGACGTCGCGGGTGATCTGTTCGTCCGGGCTGTTCGCCTCGAGGCTGTAGGTGCCCGGCAGATCGAGAATCTGCAACACCCGGCCCGAGGGCGCGGTGAAGCGGCCCTCCTTGCGCTCCACCGTGACGCCGGCGTAGTTCGCCACTTTCTGCCGGCCGCCGGTGAGCTGGTTGAACAGCGCCGTCTTGCCGCAGTTCGGGTTGCCGACCAGGGCGATCCGCAAGGTCGACGCGCTCATGCCGCCACCCCGGTGCGCACGCTGATCCGGGCCGCCTCGGCGCGACGCAGGGCAAAGCGGGTGAAACCGATCTGGACCAGCAACGGGTCGCCGCCCATCGGCCCCACCGCCACCACGCGCACCGGCTCGCCGTCGACGAAGCCCAGGTCGCGCAGGCGCTGTGCGATCGGGTCGGCCGCATGCGCATCGTCGACGCGGTCGACCACGGCAGGCGCACCCTTGGGCAAATCGGACAGACGCACAGGCTGGATTCTCAAATAAGAATAATTCGCATTATAAACCCACACCCGGCCCGCTGCACCACAGCCTGTTGTCGCACCCCGGTTTATCATCGGGTTATTTGCAGCAGGGACGACCGATGACCGATTCCATCCTCAGCGAACGCCGCGGCGCGGTCGCCTGGCTCACCCTGAACCGCCCGCAGATCCACAACGCGTTCGACGACGCACTGATCGCCGCGCTGACCGACGCACTGGCGGCCGCCGACGCCGACCCGGCCGTGCGCGCGGTGGTGCTGAGCGGCAACGGCAGTTGCTTTTCCGCCGGTGCCGATCTCAACTGGATGCGCGGCATGGCGACCGCCAGCGAGCAGGAAAACCGCGAGGACTCGCTGCGCCTGGCGCGGCTGATGCGCAACCTGCAGTTCCTGTCCAAGCCAACCATCGCCCGCGTCAACGGCGCCGCCTACGGCGGCGGCGTGGGCCTGGTCGCCTGCTGCGACATCGCGATCGGCGTGGACACCGCCAAGTTCGCGCTGTCGGAAGTGAAGCTGGGCCTGGTGCCGGCGGTGATCTCGCCGTACGTGATCGCCGCGATCGGCCTGCGCGAGGCGCGCCGGCTGTTCGTCACCGGCGAGGTATTCGATGCCGCCGCCGCGGCGCGCATCGGCCTGCTGCACGCGGTGGTATGCGCAGGCGAACTGGACGAGGCGATCGAGCGCCAGCTCCACCTGCTGAGCAAGGCCGGCCCGCTGGCCCAGCGCGAGGCGAAGCGGCTGGCCTTGCGCATCGGCGGCGCCGACCCGGCGCAAGCCGAGCGCATCGATGCCGCCAACGCCGAACTGATCGCCCGCCTGCGCGTATCGCCGGAGGGTCAGCACGGCCTCGGCGCCTTCCTCGACAAGCGCGCGCCGGCATGGGTCGGTGCCGCGGGAAACGTGCCATGAGCGGGCCGGTCATCAACCTTGACCAGATCGAACTGCAGTCGGTCGATCCCGCCATGACACCCACCGGCAAGCACGCCGCGGGCTACGACATCCGCTGGGGCGAGATCGCCAGCCGGATCGGCGCACGCAAGCTCGGCTACAACCTCACCGTGGTGGCGCCGGGCAAGCGCAACTGCCCGTTCCACAACCACCGCGTCGCGGAAGAAATGTTCTTCATCCTCGAAGGCAGCGGCGAGCTGCGCTACGGCGACGCGCGCTATCCGCTGCGTGCCGGCGACATCATCGCCTGCCCGCCCGGCGGCCCGGAAACCGCACACCAGATCATCAACACCGGCAGCGTCGAACTGCGCTACCTGGCGATCGGCACCAACGAAACACCGGACATTTGCGAATACCCGGATTCCGGCAAGTACCTGGTGTTCGACGACAGCCTGCGCGATGCGGACGACCAGCCGCGGAAATTCCGAGTGCTCGGGCGGCAGCAGGATTCGCTCGACTACTGGGACGGCGAATGACTCCGGCGCGGCGTGCCATGCTGCGCCGCGCATCGGCCCCGGCACCGCAATCTGTTAGTTTGAGTGGCTTTGCATCGACACCAACGGCTTCGGGAACCCCGCATGTTCGAACGCGTACTGATCGCCAACCGCGGCGAAATCGCCTGCCGCGTGATCCGCACCTGCCGCCGCCTCGGCATCCACACCATCGCGGTGTATTCGGAAGCCGACCGCGACGCGCAGCACGTGCGGCAGGCCGACGAGGCGTGGCCGATCGGCGGACCGCGCCCGGCCGACTCGTACCTGCGCGGCGACGTCATCCTCGACGTGGCGAAGCAGACCGGCGCGCAGGCGATCCACCCCGGCTACGGCTTCCTGTCCGAGAACACCGGTTTCGCCCGCGCCTGCAGCGACGCCGGCATCGCCTTCATCGGACCGAAGCCCGCGAGCATCGACGCGATGGGTTCCAAGGCCGCCGCCAAGGCGCTGATGGAGCAGCACGCCGTGCCGCTGGTGCCGGGCTACCACGGCGAGAATCAGGACGTAGGTCATCTCGCCAAACAGGCCGCGAAGACCGGCTTCCCGCTGATGATCAAGGCCGCAGCCGGCGGCGGCGGCAAGGGCATGCGCATCGTGCGCAGCGCGGCCGAGTTCGCCGACGCACTGGCTTCGGCGCAGCGTGAAGCCACCGGCTCCTTCGGCGACGCGCGGATGATCCTAGAGCGCTACGTCGAGCATCCGCGCCACATCGAGTTCCAGGTGTTCGGCGACACGCTGGGCAAGGTGATCCACCTCAACGAGCGCGAGTGCTCGGCCCAGCGCCGCTACCAGAAGGTGCTGGAGGAAACCCCCTCGCCGTTCCTCGATGCCGCCCGCCGCCGCGCAATGGGCGAGGCCGCGGTGGCCGCGGCGAAGGCGGTCGACTACGTCGGCGCCGGCACGGTGGAATTCATCGTCGCCCAGAGTGGCGAGTTTTTCTTCATGGAGATGAACACGCGCCTGCAGGTCGAGCATCCGGTTACCGAACTGACGCTCGGCCTGGACCTTGTCGAATGGCAGCTGCGCGTGGCCGCGGGCGAACCGCTGCCGCTGACGCAGGACCAGGTGCACGCGCACGGCCATGCGATCGAGGTGCGCCTGTACGCGGAAGATCCCGACCAGAACTTCCTGCCCGGCTCCGGCAAGCTGCAGACGCTGCGCCTGCCCGCGCCGTCGGCACACGTGCGCCTGGACGGCGGCGTGATCGAAGGCGACACCGTGACGATCTTCTACGACCCGATGATCGCCAAGCTGATCGTGTTCGACCGTAACCGCCCGCAGGCCATGCAGCGGCTGCGCGAGGCGCTGGCCGCGTGCGAAATCATCGGCCCGAAATCCAACATCGGCTTCCTCGAACGGCTGGCGCGGCACCCGGCGGTGGTCGACGGGCGCATCGACACGGGCTATCTCGACCGCCACCTCGACGAGTTCCTGGTCGGCGACGTGGCGCCGAGCGACGACGTGCTGTTCGCCGCCGCCACCGCCGCGCTGCTGCATGACGAGCTGCACGTGCAGGGCGCCGCGACCGACCCTCATTCTCCGTGGGTGCGCGCCGATGCCTGGCGCATCGGCCACGCCGGCAAGCGCATCGTGGCGCTGGCCTCGCGCGAACGGCGATTCGAGATCGAGGCGCACGGCCACGCCGGCGACTACCGGCTGCGCCATGCCGAGGCATGCTGCGAAGTCCGCGGCGCGCGCCTGCAAGACGACGGCCTCAGCGCCCGCTTCGACGGCGAGGCGCGCCGCGTGCCGCTGCGCAGCGACGCCGCCCATGTGCTGCTGCACGACGCCCGTGGCCAGCGCTACAGCTTCAGCCGCGCCGCCGCGTTCGCCTGGGAATCGAAGGACGCCGCCGGTGGCAACCAGGTGACCGCGCCGATGCCCGGCCGCATCGTGCTGGTGAAGGCCGAGGCCGGCGACGTGGTCGAACAGGGCCAGGAACTGCTGGTGATGGAGGCGATGAAGATGGAGCTGGCCTTGAAGGCGCCACGCGCCGGCACCATCGAGAGCGTGAACACGACGCAAGGCGAGTTCGTCGAGGCCGACGCCGTGCTGGTGAAATTCGTGGCCTGAGCCCGTAGGAGCGCACCCTGTGCGCGATCGCTCTTGAATAACGACGAAAAGCATCGCGCACAGGGTGCGCTCCTACAAGAATCTGGAGCATCCGATGAACCCGTCCAATCACGTCCGCATCGTCGAAGTCGGCGCCCGCGACGGTCTGCAGAATGAGAAGACCCTGCTGCCGGCCGAGGTGAAGATCGCGTTGATCGACCGGCTCTCCTCCACCGGCCTGCAGACGATCGAGGCCACCAGCTTCGTCAGCCCGAAATGGGTGCCGCAGCTTGCCGACGCGGCCGAGGTGTTCCACGGCATCCGCAAGGTGCCGGGCGTGAGCTATCCGGTGCTGGTGCCGAACCTGCAGGGCTACCAGCGCGCACGCGAAGTCGGCGCGCGTGAGATCGCGGTGTTCACCGCCGCGTCGGAAGCGTTCAACCGCAAGAACATCAACGCCTCGATCGACGAGTCGATCGAGCGCTTCATCCCGGTGATGGAACAGGCCCTGGCTGACGGCGTGCAGGTGCGCGGCTATGTCTCCACCGTGCTCGGCTGCCCGTACCAGGGCGAGGTACCGATAGCCGACGTGGTGCGCGTGGCGCGGCGCATGTACGAGCTGGGCTGTCACGAGATCTCGCTGGGCGACACCATCGGCGTTGGTACGCCGGCGAAGGCGCGCGCGATGCTGCACGCGGTGGCGCAGGAAGTGCCGATGGACGCCCTGGCCGTGCACTTCCACGACACCTACGGCCAGGCGCTGGCGAACATCCTGGCTTGCCTGGAAGAAGGCGTGCGCGTGGTCGACAGCGCCGTCTCCGGCACCGGCGGCTGTCCGTATGCGAAGGGCGCCACCGGCAACGTGGCCAGCGAGGACGTGGTCTACATGCTGCACGGCCTGGGCATGGAGACCGGCATCGACCTCGACCTGCTCGTCGCCACCGGCGCCTGGCTGGCCGCGCAACTGCACAAGGAAACCGCCAGCCGGGTCACCCGCGCGCGCACCGCCGCGGCCTGAACACTCCGCGAAAAGCTCGCTATCATCGGCGCTTCGGCTGACCGGACCCAAGCGATGCGCGCAAGCCTGACGACCTGGTGGCAAACGGCGGCGATCCTGCTGCTCCTGCTGTGTTCCCTGTCCGCGACCGCCGCCACGCCGAAGGGCGACTGGCTGCTGCTGCCCGAACGCGTATGGACCGCCGACGGCGACGCCGCGCACGGCGGCTGGGCGGTGCTGGTGCACGACGGCGCGATCGCCGCGGTGGGGCCGGCCGCATCGATCCAGGCGCCGGCCGGTGCGCAGCGCGTCGAGCTGCCCGGCGCCACGCTGACGCCCGGCCTGATCGACCTGCACTCGCACCTGTTCCTGCATCCGTACAACGAGACGCTGTGGAACGACCAGGTGCTCACCGAGCCGCAGGACTACCGCACGCTGGAAGCCGCCGCCCACGCGAAGACCACCCTGCTGGCCGGCTTCACCACCCTGCGCGACCTCGGCACCGAGGGCGCCGGCTACGCCGACGTGTCGGTGAAGCGCGCGATCGAGGAAGGCCTGATCCCCGGCCCGCGGCTGTTCGTGGCCACCCGCGCGATCGTCGCCACCGCCAGCTACGGCCCCGGCCCGCGCGGCTTCCGCCCCGACCTCGAACTGCCCGGCGGCGCGCAGGAAGTCAGCGGGGTCGACCAGGCGATGGCGGCGGTGCGCGAACAGGCCGCGCGCGGGGCCGACTGGATCAAGATCTACGGCGACTACCGCGTCGGCCCCGACGGCGGGACCGCGCCCACCTTCACCCCCGCCGAGTTGAAAGCGCTGGTCGACACCGCGCACCAGATCGGTCGCCCGGTTGCCGTGCACGCGGCCAGCGACGCCGGCGTGCGCATGGCGGTGGAAGCCGGCGTGGACAGCGTGGAACACGGCTACGGCGCCAGCGAGGCCACGTTCAAGCTGCTGAAGCAGCGCGGCATCGCCTACGAGCCCACGCTCACCGCGGTCGCCGCCACCGCCGAGTATTTCCAGCACTACGTGCCGGGCCGCAGCGAGCCCACCGAACGCATGCGCGAGGCCGAGCATGCGTTCCGCATCGCGCTGAAGCTCGGCGTGACGATCGGCAACGGCAGCGACGTCGGCGTGTTCACCCATGGCGACAACTGGCGCGAACCGGCCGCGATGGTGGCCTACGGCATGACCCCGGCGCAGGCGCTGCACGCGGCCACCGACGTGGCGGCAAAGATCCTGCGCCAGTCGCAACGCTTCGGCCGCATCGCGCCGGGCCTCGCCGCCGACCTCGCCGCGTTCGACGGCGATCCCAGCACGCAGATCGACACCCTGCGGCACCCGGTCTTCGTGATGAAGGCCGGCCTTCCCTACCGCACCCCCGACCGCACGCCATGACCGAGACCTTCCTGATCCGCCCGATCGAGCCCTCCGACAACGCGGCGATGGCCGCGATCATCCGCAGCGTGATGCCCGAGTTCGGTGCCGACGGCCCCGGTTTCGCCATCCACGACGCCGAGGTGGACACCATGTCCCAGGCCTATGCGCAGCCGCGCTGCAGCTATTTCGTGGTCGAGCGCGACGGCGTGGTGATCGGCGGTGGCGGCGTGGCGCCGCTGGAAGGCGGCGAGCCGGAGGTGTGCGAACTGCGCAAGATGTACTTCCTGCCCGCGGCGCGCGGCATCGGCGCGGGCACAGCGATGATGCAGCGCTGCCTCGACGCGGCCCGCGCGCACGGCTTCAAGCGCTGCTACCTGGAAACGCTGACCGGCATGGACGCGGCCCAGGCGCTGTACCGGCGCAGCGGTTTCACTCCGCTGTGCGCGCCGATGGGCGGTACCGGCCATTTCAGCTGCGACCACTTCTTCATCCGCGAGTTGTGAGGCCACGCCATGGCGAACCACGACCCCCGCGTCGACGCCTATATCGCGAAATCCGCCGAGTTCGCCCGGCCGCTCCTGGAACACCTGCGCACCCGCGTGCACGCTGCCTGCCCCGAGGTGGAGGAAGGCATCAAGTGGGGCATGCCGTTCTTCGGCTACAAGGCCGCGCCGATGTGCATGATGGCCGCGTTCAAGCAGCACTGCAGCTTCGGTTTCTGGTTGTCGAAAGAAGTCACCGGCGGCAGCGATGAGGACGGCATGGGCCAGTTCGGCAAGCTCGCCACGCTGCAGGATCTGCCATCGGACAGGCAGCTCGCCGCCCACCTGAAGAGGGCGATGGCGCTGAACGCGGCCGGGGTGAAGAAGGTGCGTCCGAAGGCTGCGGCGAAGCCCGCGCCGACGCTGCCGGGCGACCTGTCCGCCCTGCTCGCCAAGCGCCAGCACGCCGCCGCGCGCAAGGCTTGGGCGAGCTTCCCGCCCGGCGCGCAGCGCGAGTACGTCGACTGGATCGCCGAGGCGAAGACTGACGCCACCCGCCAGAAACGCCTCACTACCACCCTGGAGTGGCTGGCCGAAGGCAAGCGGCGCAACTGGAAATACGAGACATGCTGAGAGCCCGTTCATGATCCGCATCGCCCGCGACGAAGACGCCGCCGCCATCCACGCGATCTACGCGCCGTCGGTCAGCGACGGCGTGGCCACCTTCGAGACCGAGCTGCCCGGCGTCGACGCCATGCGCGAACGCCTGCGCGCGCGCCTCAGGCACTACCCGTGGCTGGCGTGGGAGGAGGACGGCGAAGTGCTGGCCTACGCCTACGCCGGGCGCTTTCGCGAGCGCGCCGCCTACGACTGGATCGCCGAAACCTCGATCTACGTGCGCCACGATGCGCACCGCCGCGGCATCGCGCGCCGGCTCTACGGCGTGCTGCTGGACGTGATGCGGCTGCAGGGCCTCACTCAGGCCGTCGGTGTGATCACCCTGCCCGGCACCGCCAGCGTGGCGATGCACGAAACGATGGGTTTCGCCCCCGCGGGGGTGTGGCGCCAGTGCGGCTACAAGCTGGGGCAATGGTGGGACGTGGGCGTCTGGCAGAAGGAACTTCAGCCGGCCGCCACTCCGCCGCAACCCGTGACGCCGTTCCAGGCACTTGCCGATACGCCGGCGCTGCACGCCCTGCTGGGCTAAACCTGCCGCAACGAAAACGGCGTGCCTGCAGGTCGCAGGCACGCCGTCGGCCCCGGTGATGCGCCGGCTGGCGCCTAGTGGTTGAGCAGCAGGTCGACGATCACGCCGGTGGCGATCGCCACCAGCAGGTAGTCGCCGCTGTCGCTGCGCACCCAACGGTAGCCGCGTGGCGGTTCGCGCAGGTCGTACTGGCGCCAGTCCGTCACCACGTAGCGGGTGCTGCGGTATTCCTCCGGCAGGTAGCCGCCGCGCTTGTACCACCCTTCGTGGCGGCCGCGATCATGCCAGTTCTTGTAATGGCCATAGGCGTGGCCGCGACCATGGCCGTTGCCCTGGTCGTCGCCGTCTTCGTAGCGCACGTAGCGATCGCCGTCGTCGTTGTATCCGCGATCGCCATCATCCTGCTGTTCGTAGCGGTCGCGATCATGCCCATGGCCCCGGCCATGACCATTGCCCTGGGCCAGCGCGGAGCCGCTGGCCAGCATCAGCATGGCACCCAAAACGGCAGACAGACTCAGTAGCTTCTTCATGCATTGCTCCCCATCCTCGATGGAAAAAGGCCTGCCCGGACGAACCCGGACTGCCCGGTGGTTCGGGTCCAAGATGGCCGCCGACGCCCCAACGCGGCGTGAATCCCCTGCCACGGCAGATTTCGCGTTCAGCCTGCAGCAACCCGCGCCGGTCGGCTACCATGGCGGCCTTTCGACGTTGGCTACCAAGGATTCCCCATGCGGCTCGATCAGGTCAAGGCAATCATCACCGGTGGCGCCTCCGGTCTCGGCCACGCGGTGGCGCAGCATCTGGTGGCGAACGGCGGCAGGGTCGCACTGTTCGACGTCAACGAGGACAAGGGCCAGGCCGCCGCGAGGGAACTGGGCGGGGCCGCGCGTTTCTTCCGCACCGACGTCACCTCCGAGGACGGCGTGGCCACCAACGTGGCTGCCGCGCACCACGCGATGGGCGGCCTCAACGTGGTGATGAACTGCGCCGGCATCCTCGGCGCCGGCCGCGTGCTGGGCAAGGAAGGCCCGATGCCGCTCTCCACCTTCGCCACCACCGTGATGGTGAACCTGGTCGGCAGCTTCAACGTGGCCAAGTCCGGCGCGGCATTGATGCAGGGCAACGCGGCAGGCGAGGACGGCGAGCGCGGCGTGATCATCAACACCGCCAGCGTGGCCGCCTACGAAGGCCAGATCGGCCAGGCCGCCTACTCCGCCTCCAAGGGCGGCGTGGTCGGCATGACCCTGCCGATGGCGCGCGAGCTGGCGCGCTTCGGCATCCGCGTGGCGACCATCGCGCCGGGCATCTTCTGGACCCCGATGGTCGACGGCATGCCCGACGCGGTGCAGCAGTCGCTGAGCGCGTCGATCCCGTTTCCCTCGCGGCTGGGCCAGCCGGCGGAGTTCGCCTCGACGGTCGCCTTCATCCTCGGCAACCGCTACATCAACGGCGAGACGATCCGCCTCGACGGCGCGGTGCGGCTGGCGGCGAAGTAAGTGCGCTCATCCATGAGCGCGAAAGTCAAAAAGCGGCCATCCATGGCCGCACTCTTCAAATAAGTGCGCCCGTCCATGGGCGCGAAAGTCAAAAAGCGGCCATCCATGGCCGCACTCTTCAAATAGATCATTTACTCCCCGGGCACTCATGAAAGCTTCCGACGTCAAGAAAGGCAACGTGGTCGAACACGACGGCACCGTCTACCAGGTGCGCGACATCGAGCGCAGCGCGCCTACCGCGCGCGGCGGCAATGTCACCTTCCGTTTCACCATGTATTCGATCCCGGGCGCACGCAAGTTCGACCTCAGCCTGCGCGCCGACGACGACCTGAGAGAGATGGACCTGGTGCGCCGCGCCGCCAACTTCTCCTACATGGACGGCGACGCGTTCGTGTTCATGGATGCCGAGGACTACACCCAGTACCTGCTTTCGCCCGAGCTGGTCGGCGACAACGCCGGCTACATCGTGGAGGAGGTCGAGGGCTACTACGTGCAGCTGATCGACGACGCCCCGGTGGGCCTGCAGGTGCCCACCAGCGTGGTGCTGACCGTGGTCGACACTGCCCCGGAGATGAAAGGCGCCAGCGCCACCAAGCGCACCAAGCCGGCCAAGCTCGGCACCGGCATCGAGATCCAGGTGCCCGAGTACATCACCAACGACGAAAAGGTGTGGGTGAACACGCTGACCGGCGAGTTCGCCGGCAGGGCCTGAGGGCAGAGGTGAGGGGAGAGGAGTGAGAAACGAGAGATAAAACGGTTCGAGGTTGCTCCGCTTCTCGTCCCACGCAGGCCGTGGAGCATCGGATCGGGCGGCACGGTAACCTTGCCCGAGTCACGGCTCCTCTCTCGCTTCTCACTCCTCTTCACTCACTCCTGGCCCTCCCATGTCCTCCAGCGCCTATTCGCTACGCGCCCATGCGATCGAGAGCCTGACCCACATCAAGCGGCCGGACGTGCCGCTGCGGGTGGTGCTGCGCAATACCGCGGCGGTGGTGCTGCCGCTGGCCGCGGGCATGGCCACCGGCTACCCGCAGATCGGGCTGGGCGTGGCCGCCGGCGCGCTGGACACGATGTTCTCCGACCAGCCCGGGCCGTACCGCCAGCGCCTGCGGCAACTGCTGCTGGCGTCGCTGGCCGCCGGCCTCGCCGCCCTGGTGGGTTTCCTGATCGGCGGCCTGCTGCTGCCGATCCTGCTCGCCACCGCCGCCTGCGGCTTCTTCGGCGGCCTGCTGGTGGTGTTCGGCACGGATACCGCGCGGGTCGGCATGACCAGCATGATCCTGCTGGTGATCACCGCGTCCACGCCGGCCTCCCTCGGCCACGCGCTTGGCGGCGCTGCGCTGATCTTCGCCGGCGGCCTGCTGCTCACGGCATTCTCGCTGGCGGCGTGGCCGCTGCAACGCTACTGGCCGGAACGACTGGCGCTGGCCGAGGTGTATGCCGGGCTGGCCGCGGTGGCCCGGCAGCCGTCGCACGACGAAGCCGACGTGCCCGCGCTGACCGAGGCGATGACCACGCTGCAGCACACCTTGCTCGGCCGCGACCGTGCGCATGGCCGCGCGATGGAGGCATTCGGCGTGCTGCTGGAACTGGCCGAGCGGATCCGGCTGGAACTCACCGCGATGACCGCGCTGCACGCCGACCCGACCATCCACGCGATGTTCCGCGGCGACGCCGCCCGCGTGCTGGCGGCGATCGCCGACGCGCTGGAACGGGGCGACTCGCCCGAACAGGCCGGCCGCGCACTGCAGACCCTGCGCGCCAGCGAGTACGCCCTGCTCGACGGCAGCGATCGCGCCAGCGGCCTGGCTGCGCACATCCACGCGCTGGCCGGCCAGCTGGCCGCCGCCGTGCGCAACGCCGACTGGGCCGGCAGCGGCGGCGAACTGCGCGCCAGCGAGGCGGAGACGCGGCTGCCCAGATCGCTGCGCAGCAATTCCAGCTGGGCCACCCTGCGCGCCAACCTCACCCCGCGTTCGGTGGCGTTCCGCCACGCCGTGCGCATGGCGGCCTGCCTCACCGCCGCATTGTGGTTCTCGCGCCTGCTGCACTTGCCGCACGGCTACTGGCTGCCGATGACCGCGGCGATCGTGTTGCGTCCGGACTTCGCCGCCACCTTCAATTTCGGCCTGCTGCGCGTGCTCGGCACCGTGCTCGGGCTGGTGCTCACCACCGTGCTGTTGCGCATCGCGCCGGACGAGCCATGGGCGCACCTGGCCCTGATGGCGGTGCTGTGCATGGCGTTCCGCTACCTGGCCGGCGCGCACTACGGCATCGCGGTGGCGGCGCTGACCGGCACCGTGGTGATCCTGCTGTCCTTCGACGGCGTCAATCCCGGGCTGGCGGTGGCGGACCGGGTGCTCAACACCGCGCTCGGCTGCGGCATGGCCATGCTCGCCTACGTGGCCTGGCCGACCTGGGAACGCGGCCGCGCCCGCGCCGCGCTGGCGGTGATGCTGGGCGCCTACGCCAGCTACCTGCGCGCGCTGGCGCAACCCGGGCAGACCGGCGCGCACGACGACACCCGCACCGCGGCGCGCACCGCGCGCACCAATGCGCAAGCCTCGATCGACCGCATGCGCACCGAGCCGGCCACGCCGCCGGAACTGCTGGCGCTGGCCCGCGCGCTGTTCGCCAACGGCAACCGCCTGGCGCGCACCGCGATGACGCTGGAAGCCACCCTCGACGACCTCGCCGCGCTGCCAGCAGCCTCCGCCATCCGCCACTTCGTCGAACAGGCCGCCGACGCGGTGCAGGCCATCGCCGCGGCGCTGCGCGAGCAGCAGCCGCTCGGCGCCCTGCCCGAGCTGCGCGCCATGCAGCGCGAGCTGGTCACGTCGATGCAGGAAGGCGGCGACCGCGTCGCGCTCGAGCTGCTGGCGCGGATCAGCGACCGCCTGGTCGACAACGTCAACACGCTGGCCCACGTCATGAAGCGCGGCGCGCAGGAGCCTGCCGCCGGAGCGAACCAGGCATCGGCGTAACCCCGCGCCGCGCCATGTGCGGGCGCAACGCGACGCCACTGTGCGGAGGTTTTACACTGCGCGGATGCTCAAGATCGACACCCACGCGCACATCCTGCCCCGCGACTGGCCCAACCTGGCGGCCAAGTACGGCGACGACCGCTTTCCGGTGATGACCCACACCGACGGGCGCCACCGCATCTACAAGGACAGCCGCTTCTTCCGCGAAGTGTGGGATTCGGCGTTCGACCCGCAGACGCGCATCGACGACTACGCCCGCTTCGGCGTCAGCGTGCAGGTGATCTCCACCGTGCCGGTGCTGTTCTCGTACTGGGCGCCGGGACACCAGGCGCTGGAACTGCACCGCCACCTCAACGGCCACATGGCCAGCATCTGCCGCGACCATCCGCGCCACTACGCCGGCATCGGTACGGTGCCGCTGCAGGCGCCGGACCTGGCCGTGCGCGAGCTGGAACGCTGCATCGACGAACTGGGCCTGCAGGGCGTGCAGATCGGCTCGCACTGCGGCGACTGGAACCTGGACGCGCCGGAGCTGTTCCCGTTCTTCGAGGCCGCCGCCGACCTCGGCGCCGCGGTGCTGGTGCATCCGTGGGACATGATGGGCGCGGCGTCGATGCCCAAGTACTGGATGCCATGGCTGGTCGGCATGCCGGCCGAGCAGTCGCGCGCCGCCTGCTGCCTGGCCTTCGGTGGCGTGCTGGAGCGGCTGCCGAAGCTGCGCGTGATGCTGGCCCACGGCGGCGGCAGCTTCCCGGCCACCATCGGCCGCATCGAGCACGGCTTCCGGATGCGCCCGGACCTGGTCGCCACCGACAACCCGCGCAACCCGCGCGAATACCTCCAGCGTTTCTACTTCGACTCCTGCGTGCACGACGACCGCTCGCTGCGCTATCTGCTGGATGTGACGGGTGCCCGCCAGGTGATGCTCGGCACCGACTATCCTTTCCCGCTGGGGGAGCAGGAACCCGGCAGCGGCATCGAGGCGCTGGGCCTGGACGAAGCCGATCGCGCGCGGCTGTTCCACGGCACCGCGCTGGAATGGCTGGGACTGCCCCGCCACCGTTTCGCCCCCGATCCCATCTCCGAGGAATCCGCATGAGCCTCCTGCGCAGCACCACTCTCGCAATCGCCTTCGCCGCTGGCCTGCTGGCGGTCGGCGGCAGCCGTGCCGCCGACGTCAGCATGGCCGGCGGCAGCGTCCACTTCAGCACGCCGGGCGGCTGGCTCGGCATCATGGAAACCGAGGGCGACCCCGAGGCCCGCGTGTTCCAGGTGCCCGACCCCTCGCCCACCGGCAGGAACAGCCTGGCCCGCGTCACCGTGACGGTGAAGCAGGTGCGCGACATCAGCGGGTTCCAGCAGTACATGGGCGACGCCACCGCCAAGGCACTGGCCCTGCCCGGCTACAAGGCCGCCGCGGTGCCGCCCAGCCCCAACAGCAACCTCTACACCGCCCAGGAAAACGGCGCCGAGTTCAGCTACGTCGAGCACTACTGGTTCAAGAACGGCCAGGCGATCCAGCTGCGCTGCATGCGCCCCAGCCAGAGCCAGGCCGGCGCCGCCTGGAAAGCCGAATTCGACAAGGGCTGCAACGCCATCGCCGCGCAACTGAAGTAAACCCGCATCGCTCCCTCCCCTGCTTCGCAGGGGAGGGCTGGGGAGGGGTTGCTCTTGATCTTCGCGCACGCTCTCCCCCTTCCCGTACGCGGGGAAGATGAGCCAACACCTCGAAGAGATACCCAATGTCCGCAAGTTTCGAAGCCACCCTCGACTGGGCCCAGGCCCGCGACGCCGCCGACCCGCTGCGCGCCTTCCGCGACGAGTTCCTGATCCCGCCGCACGAAGGGCACGACAGCCGGCCGTCAGACAGCGTGTACTTCTGCGGCAACTCGCTGGGCCTGCAGCCGCGCGCGGTGCGCGAGGCGGTCAACGCTGAGCTGGACTACTGGGGCGAACTCGCGGTGGAAGGCCACTTCAAGGGCCGCCTGCCGTGGATGGACTACCACGAGTTCGTCCGCGACGACCTCGCCGCCGTGGTCGGTGCCCGGCCCGCCGAAGTGGTGGCGATGAACACCCTGGGCGTGAACCTGCACCTGATGATGGTGAGCTTCTACCGCCCCACGCCCGAGCGCCATGCCATCCTGATCGAGGCCGGTGCCTTTCCCACCGACCGTTACGCGGTGGAGTCGCAGGTCCGCTTCCACGGCTTCAGTCCCGCGCTGTCGCTGATCGAGCTGGAGGCCGACGAACCGAACGGCACCACCTCGATGCAGGCGATCGAGCGCGCGCTGGCCGAGCACGGCAAGCAGATCGCGCTGGTGCTGCTGCCCGGCGTGCAGTACCGCACCGGCCAGGCGTTCGACCTCAAGGCGATCAGCGCGCTGGGGCACCGGCACGACTGCACGGTCGGCTTCGACCTCGCCCACGCGGTCGGCAACCTGCCGCTGCAACTGCACGACAGCGGCGCCGACTTCGCCATCTGGTGCAGCTACAAATACCTGAACAGCGGCCCCGGCGCGATCGGCGGCGCCTTCGTGCACGAGCGCCACGCCACCGCCGCGCTGCCGCGCTTCGCCGGCTGGTGGGGCCACGACAAGACCACGCGCTTCCAGATGGGCCCGGAGTTCCACCCCACCCCCGGCGCCGACGGCTGGCAGCTGTCCAACCCGCCGATCCTCGCGCTGGCCCCGCTGCGCGTGTCGCTGGAGATCTTCCGCCGCGCCGGCATGGATCGCCTGCGCGAAAAATCGCTGCAGCTCACCGGCTACCTGGAATGGCTGGTGCAGACCCGACTCGCCGACGTGCTGCAGGTGGTGACCCCTGCCGACCCCGCACGCCGCGGCGCCCAGCTGTCGATCCGCGTGACCGGCGGCCGCGAACGCGGCCGCGCCCTGTTCGAACACCTGATGGCCCACGGCATCATCGGCGACTGGCGCGAACCCGACGTGATCCGCATCTCGCCTGCGCCGCTGTACAACCGGTTTGCGGATTGTCTGGCGTTTGCGGAGGCGGTGCGGGAGTGGAGTCGCGGCTGACCGATTGACACCGCAGCCGAACGCAGACGTCCAACATTACGCCCGGCTCTGCGGATGCCTCACCTGCCCTTCCCCACGCACCACGAAGCGCTCCACCGTGAGCGCCTCGGCGCCCATCGGGCCGTAAGCGTGCAGGCGCGTGGTGGAGATGCCGATCTCGGCGCCGAGGCCGAGTTCGCCGCCGTCGCTGAAGCGCGAGGAGGCGTTGACCATCACCACGGCGGAGCGGATCGCCTGCACGAAGCGTTGCGCGGCGGCTTCGGCGGCGGTGGCGATGACTTCGGTATGGTCGGAGCCGTAGCGGCGGATGTGGGCGATGGCGGCGTCGAGATCGTCGACCACGCGCACGGCGAGGATCAGGTCGAGGAATTCGGCGGCGTAGTCGTCCTCGCTGGCAGGTTGCATGGCGGGCACCAGCACGCGGCTGCGCTCGTCGCCACGCAGTTCGACACCGCGCTCGCGCAGTGCCTGCGCCGCCTGCGGCAGGAACGCTTCGGCCACGTCGCGGTGCACCAGCAGCGTCTCCAGCGCGTTGCACACGCCGGGGCGCGAGGTCTTGCCGTCGACCAGCAGGTTCAACGCCAGGTCGAGGTCGGCGGCGCGGTCCACGTACAGGTGGCAGACACCCTTGTAGTGCTTGATCACCGGCACCCGCGCGTGCTCGGCGACGAAGCGGATCAGGCCTTCGCCGCCGCGCGGGATGGCGAGGTCGACGATGTCGCTCAGCTGCAGCAGCTCGACCATCGCTCCGCGGCTGAGGTCCTGCAACACCGTCACCGCGGCCTCGGGCACGCCGTGCGCGCGCAGCGCGGCGTGCAATGCCGCGGCGATGGCGAGGTTGGAATGGATCGCCTCGGAACCGCCGCGCAGGATCACCGCGTTGCCGGCCATCAGGCACAGCGCCGCGGCATCGGCGGTGACGTTGGGGCGTGCCTCGTAGATCATCGCGACCACGCCCAGCGGGATGCGCACGCGTTCGATCGACAGCCCGTTCGGGCGCGTCTCGCGGCGGGTGACCACGCCGACCGGATCGGGCAGTTCGGCCACCTCGCGCAACGCGCCGGCGATGCCGGCCACGCGTGCTTCGTCCAGCCGCAGGCGGTCGAGCATGGCGCCCTGCACGCCTTTCGCCACGGCCTGGCGCATGTCCTCGGCGTTGGCGGCCAGCACCGCGGCGGACTGCGCTTCCAGCGCCGCGGCCATGTCGCGCAACAGCGCGCGCTTCGCCCCGGTGTCGAGTATGGCGACCACCTGGGCGGCATCGCGGCAGGCCAGCGCCTGTTCCCTGATCGTGCTCATGACTCGATTTCCTGCCCGGATGCCACCGGGCGGTTCATGGTGACGAGGTCGTCGCGATGCACCACCTCGTCGCCGTAGCTGTAGCCGAGCGCGCCGTCGATCTCGCGGCTGTGCCGCCCGGCCAGCCGGCGCACCTCGGCGGCACCGTACTGGCTGAGCCCGCGCGCGATGGCGATGCCGGCGGCATCGACAATCTCGACCAGGTCGCCGCGGTGGAACTCGCCGTCGGCACCCACCACGCCGCCTGGCAGCAGCGAGACGCGGCCGCCGGCCAGCGCCTTCGCGGCGCCGGCGTCGACGCGGATGCGGCCCGGCGCCGCGGGTGCGTGGCGCAGCCAGTACTTGCGCGCCTGCAACCGCGTGGCGGCCGCGGCGATCAGGGTTCCACGCAGCTGCCCGCGCTGCAGCGCCTGCACGGTGGCTGTCTCGCGGCCGCTGAACAAGGCCGTGGGGATGCCGGCCGCGGCGGCCTTCGCCGCCGCCTGCAGCTTGGTGCGCATGCCGCCGGTGCCGACCGCGCTGCCGCTGTCGCCGGCCATGGCGGCGATCTCCGGCGTAAGCGCGGCAACGTGCACGATCGGCACGGCAGCGGGATCGCGCCGCGGATCGGCGCTGTACAGCGCATCGACGTCGGAGGCGATCAGCAGCAGGTCGGCATCGACCAGCGCGGCCACGATGGCGGCGAGGTTGTCGTTGTCGCCGAGCTTCAACTCGTCCACCGAGACGGTGTCGTTCTCGTTGACCACCGGCAGCACGCCGAGCTGCAGCAGCTCGCGCAGGGTGGCGCGCGCGTTGAGGTAGCGGCGGCGGTTGCGCAGGTCGTCGTGGGTCAGCAGCACCTGCGCCACCGGCCGCGCGCTCAGGGACTGCCACAGCGCGACCATCGGCGCCTGGCCCAGCGCGGCCAGCGCCTGCCGTGCGGCCAGTCCGCCGCCGTGGCTCGCATGCTCGCGCAGCAACGCGCGTCCCGCCGCCACCGCGCCGGAGGACACCAGCACCACCTCGCGGCCTTCGGCGTGGCTGGCGGCGATGAAGGCGGCCAGCGCCTCGGCATGGCGCGGGGTGAGGCCGCCGCCGTCGGCGGCGAGCAGGTTGCTGCCCACCTTCAGCACCGCACGGCGCCAGCGCGGCAGCGCCTGCTCGGCCAGCGTGCTCATGTGGCGCCCTCCGCCCGCGGCGCCGGCGCGCGGTCGCCATGGCTCTTCGGCGCGGAGACCACGAGGAACCGGACGTCGACGGCGCTGTCGTTGCGCATCTGGTGCGCGGCGCCGGGCGGCACGTGCAGGCCTTCACCGCGCTGCAACCGGTGCGTCACGCCGCCCAGCTCCAGCGTGGCCGTGCCTTCCAGCAGGTAGAAGAACTGGCGCGCCCGCGCATGCAGGTGACGCTGTTCGGCGGCGCCCGGCGGCATGCGCTCCTCGATCACGCTGAGGTCGCCGCCGGCCAGCAGGTGCCAACCGTCGCAGGCATCGCCCCAGAGGTAGTGCTGCGCGTTCGCCGTGCTGACCGTCGCCATGTCGTGCCCTCTTCAATGATCGAGTTGATCCATACGCGCCCGCAGCTCATCCAGCCGCAGGTCGTTGCCGGCACCCGGCGAGACGCGGGCGGCGAGGCTGCCTTCCGGCGTGCGTCCCTGCCCCGCGGATGCCGCGGTTTCCGCGGCGGCGCGATACGCATCGCGGAACGGCACGCCGGCGGCGGCCTGCTCGATCGCCACGTCGGTGGCGTACATCGCCGGCTCGATCGCCGCGCGCATCGCCGCTCCGTTCCACTCAAGCCGCGCCAGCAGGTCGGGCACCAGCTCCAGCGCCATCAGGCCGTGGCGCACGCCGTGGAAGATCGAACCCTTGGAGAACTGCAGGTCGCGCTGGTAGCCGGAAGGCAGCGACAGCAACTGCTCGATCTCGGTGCGCGCGGCGGCCACGCTGGCGTAGCTGGCACGCAGCAATTCGATCACGTCGGGGTTGCGCTTGTTCGGCATGATCGAGCTGCCGGTGGTGTACTCGGCCGGCAGATGCACGAAGTTGAATTCGGCGGTGGTGAACAGTGACAGGTCCCACGCCAGCCGGCGCAGGTCGAGCAGCGCTCCGGCGATCGCTTCCAGCACGGCCATCTCGAACTTGCCGCGCGACAGCTGCGCGTAGATCGGGCTGAGCTGCATGCGCGCGAAGCCGAGCGCCCTGGTGGTGTGCTCGCGGTCCAGCTTCAGGTTCACGCCGTAGCCGGCGGCGGTGCCGAGCGGGTTCGCGTCGATCAGCACCAGCGTCTGCCGCGCCCTCAGGGCATTGTCGATGAAGCCCTCGGCGAACCCGGCGAACCACATCGCGGTGGAGGACACTACCGCGCGTTGCAGGTGGGTGTAGCCCGGCAGCGGCAGTGCCGGTTGCGCGGCGCGCTCGAGGCAGACTTGCGCGATGGCACGGCAATGCGCCTCGAGCGCGGCCAGCTTGTCCTTCAGCCACAGCCGCGTGGCGACCAGGATCTGGTCGTTGCGGCTGCGCCCGGTATGCACGCGGCGACCGGCATCGCCGAGGCGCTCGGTCAGGCGCGCCTCGATGGCGGAGTGGCCGTCCTCGTAGCGCTCGTCGAGCACGAAGCTGCCGTTGCGGAAGTCTTCGGCGAGCGCATCCAGTTCGCGCTTCAGCGCCGCCGCCTCGTCGGCGCTGACCACGCCGATGTTGGCCAACCCTTCCACATGCGCCTTGCTGGCAGCGATGTCGTGCAGGAAGAACTCGCGGTCGAGCAGCACGTCGTCGCCGGCGAGGAACTGCATGATCCTCGCGTCGATCTGGACGCCGGATTTTTGCCACAGCGGCTGAGTCATCGTGGGAGATCCTGTAGGAGCGCACCCTGTGCGCGATGGCTTGATGGTTGGTTCCGGGCGAAGCGGTCGCGCACAGGGTGCGCTCCTACGGCTCCACCGGAATGGCGGTGTACTCGTCCACGCCGATCGCGCGGTTGATGTTCTGCATCGCCTGGGTGGCGGCGCCCTTGAGCAGGTTGTCCAGTGTGGCCACGATCACCACGCGCTTGCCGTCGGCCGACAGCGCGAAGCCACCGATCTCGGTGTGGTGCTTGTGGGCGATGCGGCTGACCCACGGCGCCTCGTCCAGTACCGATACCAGCTTCTCGTCGCCATAGGCATGCCGGAAGCGCTGCAGCACCTCCTCGCGCTTCATCGGCCGCGAGAGATACAGGTTGCTGGTGACGGTGAGCCCGCGGAAGTGCGGCGCCACGTGCGGCATGAATTCCACCGGCACGCCGAGCTGGAACGAGGCTTCCTTCTCGTGCATGTGGCCGGTGAGCGCGTACGGCATCAGGTTGTCGCGCAGCTTGTCCGGATCGTTCTTGTCCGACGGCGTGGTGCCGGCGCCGGAATAGCCGGAGACGCCGAAGCACACCGGCGGCGCGGCCAGCAGGTCCTTCAGCGGCGCGACGGAAAGCTGCATGGCGGTGGCGTAACAGCCTGGGTTGCTGATCCGTTTCTCGCCCCGCCACTTGCCGCGGGTGAGTTCGGGCAGGCCGTAGTACCAGGTCTTGTCGAAGCGGTAGTCGGCGGAGAGGTCCAGGATCAGCGTGTCCGGCTTCGCCGCGCCGATGGCCGCCACGAACGGCGCCGCCTTGCCGTTCGGCAGCGCCAGGATCACCACGTCGGCGCCCTGCGCCGCCACGGCGGCCGGGTCCAGGCTGGCGTAGCGCAGTCCGCCGGCGAAGCCGTCGACGTGGTCGGCCACGCACTGGCCGTCCAACTCGCGCGAGGAGACGAAAGCCAGCTCCAGCGCGGGATGCGCCGCGATCAGGCGGATCAGCTCCACGCCGGTATGGCCGCGCGCGCCGACGATGCCGATGCTCTTTTTGTCGTTTGTCACCGATTCACTCCTGCCAAGCTTTTGCCCCTCCCCCTGCTTCGCAAGGGGAGGTTGGGAGGGGGTAAAGCTCCGGCTTTGGAGCCAAGAGCACCCCTCCCCAACCCTCCCCTGCTTTACAGGGGAGGGAGTCGTTGTCTCATCCCACCAGCGTCGGCTGGCGTTGCGCGCAATGCGCCACGCAGCGGGCGATGGTGTCGAAGTTGCCGTCCAGCCCGTACCAGAACACCTTCCAGCGCGGCTGCTTGAGGCAGCCGTCGGACTCGGCGTAGTAGAAGATGTTGACCTGGTTGTTGTGGCGCGAGCGCCAGAACAACTGCGGATTTTCCTCGCGCATCACCTGCCACACCGCGCGGCCCAGGCCTTCGCCCTGCGCGTCGTCGAGCACGGCGAACTTGTCCAGGTACGGCAGGCCCTGCTCGTTGTCGACATGTTCCATGGTGAGGATCATCGCAGCGCGGTAGTTCTCGCTGACGTAGATGCGGAACGCCCTGGTGCGCTCGAAATAGTCCGGCACCAGGGTGCGGCCGAAGCTGGATTCGATCAGCTCGCGCATGCGTGCGCGGTCCACGCCTTCCCAGGAATCGAAGCGCAGCACCTTCTCGCCACGCCGCACCAGGGTGCCCGAACCCTTGTGGGTGAACAGTTCCTTGGCCAGCTCGGACGGCCGGGTGATCGACACCGACGAGGTCAGCGGCAGGTCGGCCAGCAGGTCGGCGATCTGCTCGATCTTCAGGCGCATGCCGCCGCTGATCCACGGCTGCGCCATCAGGTGGTCGAACTCGGTGCTGAGGTTGATCGAGTCGATCACCTTGCCCTGGCCGTCGAGCAGGCCGCCGGTGCCGGTGAGGAACACGATCTTGTACGGCTGCAGCACGCGCACCAGTTCGTTCGCGGCGACGTCGGCGTTGACGTTGAGGATCTGCCCCTCGTCGGTTTCGCCCAGGCTGGCGATCACCGGGATGGAGTTCGCGCGCAGGCTGGCCTCGATCGGCGCCAGGTTGATGCTCTCCACCTTGCCGACCAGCCCCAAGGTGTCGCGGTCGAGGTAGCTGGCCATGAACACGCCCGACGGCACCGCGGTGGCGCGGGTGTCCATCGACTGCAGCGCCTCGACCAGCTTCAGGTTCTGCTGCATGAACACGCGCCGCACGATGCCCAGCGCCTTCGGCGAGGTCACGCGCAGGCCGCCCACGGTCTGCTTCCCGATGCCGGCGGCGGCCAGTTCCTCGTCCAGCTGCGGACCGGCGCCGTGCAGCACGATCGGGGTCAGTCCCACCTGCTGCAGGAAGGTGAGCGAGGAGGCGAGGTCGGCCAGCTCATCGCGCAGCACCGCGCCGCCGACCTTGACCATGGCGAAGCGCTTGGCGTCCAGCTCGGAGAAGCGCTTGAGGTATTGCTGGATTTCCTTCGCGCTGCCCATGCTCGAGAGCAGGCGCACGATCGTCTTGCGGGTGTGCTTGTGCGTTTCCATGGTTATGTTTTCCTGTGCGTTCATCCGTGAACGCGAGAGTCAAAAAGCGGCCGTCCCTGGCCGCACTTTTCAACAAGGCGAAAAACAACTTCTGCGTAGTGTTGGAGCTGGTCGAGCGCGACCCATTCGTCGGCGCTGTGCGCCTGGGCGATGTCGCCGGGGCCGTACACGAAGGCGGTGTAGCCGGCGGCGGAGAACAGCGCCGCCTCGGTCCAGAAATCCACCGCGTTGCCCACGGGGATTCCCAGCTCGTCGGCGAGATCGCGCGCGGCCAGCCGGCGCGCCTCGGCGGTGGCGGTGTCGCCCGCCGGCAGCGAGGGGCCGCGGAAGGTCTCAGCGAACTCGGCCGGCATGGGCTCGACCAGGGTGCGGAAACGTTCCAGCAGGCCGTCGGGATGCATCGTCGGCAAAGGCCGCATGCCGAAGCGCACCTCCGCACTGGGTGCGATCATGTTCGCCTTGATGCCACCCTCGATGCGGCCGATGTTGAAACGCAGGCCGGTGAGTCCGCCGAAACGCTCGTGCGCCTGCGCCGCCACGAAATCCAGCGCCGCATCGCCCCAGCGCACCGCCTGGTGCAGCGCGCTGTCGCCGGGCTTCTGCTCGCCCGAGGCGTGGCCGGCGTGGCCGGCGAAGCGCATCAGCACCGACTGGATGCCGCGATGCGCCAGCACCGCCTCGCCCTTGGTGGGCTCGGCCACGATCACCGCATCGTAAGCCGGCTTGTCCGCGAGGAAGCCGGCGATGCAGCGCGGATCGTTGGCCTCTTCGTCCGTGGTGAACAGCAGCGCCATGTCGCCGCTGCCGGCGTTCGCCACCGCCAGCAATGCCGCCGCCGCACCCTTGATGTCGCAGGCACCGAGGCCGATGGCGCGGTCCGTCGTCACGCGCAGCTCGTGCGGGCTGGCCGTCCACGCCGGCGAGTCGGGCACCGTGTCCAGGTGCACGTTGAACAGCAGCTTCGGCTGGCCGCGCACCGCATGCAGACCCACGGCGCCGGCGCCGTGGTCGGTAACCGCGACGTCGAAGCCGGGCAAGTGCGCGCGGATATAGTCGAAGATGCCCCCCGTGGTGATCGCGCGCGGAGGGTTGCGGGTATCGAACGACACCAGCGCCTTGAGGTGTTCCAGTGTGGATTGCAGTAAGTCGCTCATTTCGTCATTGCGCTCATTGCGGGTTGGCGGAATAGAACCACGCCGATTGGATCAATCCCTCGCATACCTCGAACACCGCCATGTTCTCCAGCGGCGGCTCGCCAAGGCCATGGATCAGCTCGTGGTCGAACACCTTGTTGCCGACCACGGTGCGCGAGATCAGCTCCGCCTTCAGCTTCGGATTGTTGAAGCGGTGCTCGGCGTAGAAAGCGGCCAACGCCGGCTTACCCTGTACCGACGGCGTTTCCGCAGGCATGCGCCACGAACGGAAGTCGTCCGAAAAACAGGCCAGGAAGGCTTCGAGATCGTGGCGGTTGTACGCTTCGAACTGCCGAACCACAGGAGCGGCGATATCAGACATGCAGGAGTCCGCGTGGGAATTCATGGGATGGCCACCGCGCTTCCGGCGGCCTGGGTGTAGAGATCGGGGCGAAGGATTTCCATCAGACGTTCGGGCCGGGCGGACGGTGCGAAGCCGAATTTCTCGTACAGACTGTGCGCATCGGCCGTGGCGAGCATGAAGCGCCGCAAGCCCTGCAATTGCGGATGCGCCATGACCGCCGCCACCAGCGTCTTGGAGTGGCCATGCCCACGGTGCTCCGGCAGCACGAACACGTCCGCCAGATAGCCGAACGTGGCGCCGTCGGTGACCACCCGCGCGAACGCCACCTGGCGTCCGTCGACATAGCCGCCGAAACACAGCGATCCGGCGACGGCCCGCTCCACCGTTGCGCGCGGGATGTCGCGGCTCCAGTAGGCCTCGGTGGAAAGGAAGCGATGGATCAGCCCGATGTCGAGGCTGTCCTTGTCCGTGCTGACCTGCAGGATATTCACCGGCCGACACCTCCGTGCTCACGACGCCATGGCTCCGCCGCATGTAGATAGACATTGATCGTGTCGGCGGGGCGCGGCAGCGACAACGCATCGAGGATCTGCCCGACCGCGCCGCGGTGATAGGCGCCATGCACGATCAGGTGCTGCAGCATCTCGGCGCGCGACATCTCGCCTGCCTTGCCGTCGGTGAAACGGAAGCGGATGCGCTCGCCCAGTTGTTCCGGAGGTAGTTCGCGCGCATAGCCGGCCAGCCACGCGTCGCCGGCGCGGATGCTTTCCGTCAACGCCGGCAGCTCCGGCGTATCCTCGGTGTTGGTGGCGGCATGCGGGTTCGGTTCGCCTGACAGATGCGCCGCAAAGATCCGATCCACCACGAACGTGTGGTTCATCACGCGGATGGCCTTGCGCCGCTGCTCGGGGAAACGCTCACCGTCGATGGCGAGCATCGCCTCCAGCATGCTGGCGTTTGCCCACGCCTTGTACGCGAACAGGGACGCGAACATGTCAGCGGTTGACCTCCGCCCACAGCGTGCTGCTCATGCCGAACAGCTTGATGAAGCCCTCGGCCTCGGCCACGCCCCAGTCGGCCGATTGCGCATAGGTGGCGCCCTTGGCGTTGAGGATGTGCTTCGACGCGACGGCCACGGCGTTGACCACGCCGCCGTTCGTCTCCAACGTAACCTCGCCGTTGACGGTGGACTGGCTGGAAGCGAGGAAGGCCTCCAGGTCGGCCTTCAGCGGGTCATGGAAGAAGCCCTCATACACCACCTCCACCCACTTGCGCGCCACGTCAGGCTTGAAGCGGTTCTGCTGCTTGCTCAGCACGGCCTCTTCCAGCGCACGATGCGCCGTCAGCAGCGAGATCAGGCCCGGCGCCTCGAAGATGATGCGGCCCTTGAGGCCAATGGTGGTGTCGCCGGTATAGAGGCCGCGGCCCACGCCGTAGGGCGCGAACAGCGCATTGAGCTTCGCCAGCAGCTGGTGGCCGGCGAGCTTCTCGCCGTCCAGCGACACCGCCTCGCCCTTCTCGAAGCCGATCTTCACGCGTAGCGGTGCGGCCGGCCATTCGGCGCGCGGCTTGCACCAGCCGCGCGCGCCCTCGCCCGGGGCTTCCCACTTGTCGATCTCGCCGCCGGACATGGTGACGCCCAGCAGGTTTTCGTTGATGGTGTAGGCCTGCTGCTTGGCGCGCACGCCGAAGCCGCGCTCCTCCAGGAACTTCTGCTCGTAGGCGCGCGTCTGCGTGTGCTCCTTCTGGATCTCGCGGATCGGCGCCACGATCTCGTAGTCGCCGAGCGACTTCACCGCGAGGTCGAAGCGCACCTGGTCGTTGCCCATGCCGGTGCAGCCGTGCGCGATGGCCTTCGTGCCCAGTTCGGCGGCGCGCTTCAGCGCAGCCTCGACGATCAGGTAGCGGTCGGACACCAGCAGCGGGTACTGGCCCTGGTAGCCCTCGCCCGCCCACACGAAGGGCTTCACAAAGCCAGCCCAGATCGCCGGGCCGCCATCCACGGTGACATGGCTGGCCACGCCCAGTTCCTGCGCGCGGTGCTCGATGAAGGCGCGTTCCTCCGCATCCACACCGCCGGTGTCGGCGAACACGGTGTGCACGGCCCAGCCGCGCTCCTTGAGGTAGGGCACGCAGAAGCTGGTGTCGAGGCCGCCGGAGAAGGCGAGGACGATGTCTTTGCTCATGGTTTGCTGATCCTGGAAAGATGGGAAGGTCAGGCGGATTCAACGACGATGCGCGGCTCGCAGCGCACCGGGAAATTCACGGAATTGGCGATGAAGCAGGCATGGTGCGCCGTTTCGTGTGCAGCCTCGGCCCTGACCGGGTCGCTGGCGGCGCTGATGGTCACGGTGGGATGCAGCACCACCTCGGCGAAACGGCCGCCGTCGCCTTCGGTGGCCATCGTGCCTTCGGCAGCGTCCGCGTAGGCGGTCACCACCACGCCGGCCACGGTGGCCATGTGCAGGTAGGACAGCATGTGGCAGGTCGACAGCGCAGCCACCAGCATGTCCTCGGGGTTGTGCCTGGCGGCATCGCCGCGGAACGTGGGGTCGGACGAACCGGCGATCGCCGGCTTGCCGTCGATGCGGATCACGTGGTCGCGGCTGTAGCTGCGATAGCCGTCCGTACCGCTGCCGAGGTTGCCGGTCCACTCCACGTCGACGCGGTAGTGATGCTGGTGGTTCACGGTTTCGATTCCTCTTGCTCAGCCATCAACGCGGCCAGCTCCGCGTCACCGTCGCCGTCGCGCTCGCGCAGGCCGGCGACCACGCCGGCGCGGTTGCGCGCGGGATGGTTCTGGCTCAGCTTGAACTTGCCCTCGATGCGCCCGATCGCGACCTCGAGGCCGACGATCGCGCGCAGCGACTTCTCGATGTGATCGTCCGGCGCATCCGTGATCTTCCACGGCTGCGGCTGGCCGGCCTCATGGTGATCGGTCAGTGTTTCCAGCAGGCGACGCAGCCAGATGGCGTCGTCGATCACCCGCAGGCGGCCGTGCACGTGCACTACTGCATAGTTCCACGTCGGCACTTCGCGCCCGGTCTCGTGCTTGCTCGGGTACCAGTTCGGGCTGATGTAGCCGTCCGGCCCCTGGAAGATCAGCAACACCTCGGCGCCATCCAGCTGCGCCAGTTCGTTGCCGCGGGCGATATGGCCGTGCAGCACCTCGCCAACCAGCTCGAACGGCAGGTGGTTCGCCGTCAACCCGTCCGCCGCACGGGTCACCACGGTGGCGAACGGATACGCGCGGATCAGCCCGTGCAGGGCCTCGACGCGGGTTTCCACAAAATGCTTTGGCGTATACATGAGCGCTCCTCAGCCCTGACCGATCAGCAACGCCATCACCGCCTTCTGCACGTGCAGGCGGTTCTCGGCTTCGTCGATGGCGATGCAGTACGGCGCGTCCATCACCGCGTCGGTGGCCTTGACGTTGCGGCGCAACGGCAGGCAATGGCTGAAGAGCCCCTTGTTGGTCAGCGCCATCTTGGCTTCGTCCACGATGAAGTGCTTGTGCGCGTCGCGGATGGGCTTTTCCTTGTCCCACTGGCCGAAGTACGGCAGCGCGCCCCAGCTCTTGGCGTAGACCACGTCGGCGCCCGCGTAGGCTTCCCCGATGTCATGGCTGACCTTGAGCGAGCCGCCGTTCTGCTCGGCGTTCAGACGGCCGAACGCCATGTAGCGCTCGTCCAGCACGTAGTCGGGCGTGGGACACAGCAGGGTCACGTCCATGCCCATCTTCGTGGCGATCAGCAGCGCCGAATTGGCCACCGCGGTGTTCAACGGCTTGGGATGGTAGGTCCAGGTAAGCACGTACTTCTTCTTGGTGAGATCGCCCAGGTGCTCCCTCATGGCCAGCGCGTGGGCCAGCTCCTGGCAGGGATGGGTGATCGTCTCCATGTTGATCACCGGCACCGTGGCGTACTGCGCGAAGGCCTTGATCACCTTGTCCTGGCGGTCCACCGACCAGTCCTGGAACTTCGGGAACGCACGCACCGCGATCAGGTCGACGTAGCGGCTGAGCACGCGCGCCACCTCGGCGATGTGCTCCTCGGTATCGCCGTCCATCACGCTGCCCACCTCGAACTCGATCGGCCACGCATCCTTGCCCGGCGCCAGCACGATGGCATGGCCGCCGAGATGGAACGCGCCCAGCTCGAAGCTGGTGCGGGTACGCATCGATGGGTTGAAGAACATCAAGGCGACGGATTTGCCGGCCAGCTGCTGGCCGCGCGGCGAGCGCTTGAACGCGGCGGCCTGCTCCAGCAGGGCGTCGATCTCGGCGCGGCTGTAATCCTGGGTGGTCAAGAAATGCCGAATGCTCATGAAGTCAGGCCCTTGCTCTTCTCGATGCGTCCGGCCACGAACGGCCGGGATGGGTGGATGGATCCACGTCAGGTTGTGTGGTCCGGCCACGGATGGCCGGGGTTTCGCGGACGGATCCGCGCAAAATGCACCAACAAAAAACCCGGCACGAAGGCCGGGTTTATCGTCGATGCACGTGAAACGCGTGCGACTGCCTACCCGGCCGAATATCCGCCCAGCGGTCGGCGCGCACGCGACGTCATGCCAGCGGCCGCGCGGGCGCTGGTGAGTACGGTGGCGGTATAGACGGCTGTGGACATTGCGGAACCCGGATGACTGGCGCCCATGATGGCGGCAATTTCGCTGCCTTGCAACAAAAAAATCAGCCTCCGGAACGACAACGCCGCCAACGGGTGGCGGCGTTGTGGTTCCAGAAGCGGCGAGCGGGTCAGTCGGCCGGCTCGACCTGCACGCGCACGCGCAGGCGCTCGCCGGGATCGTAGCTCAGGCGCGAGGTGTAGATCTCGCCGCGGTAGCGGTATTCCACGTCGTAGCCGACGACCCGGCGCTGCTCGCTGACCGAACTGACCTGGCGGCACTGGGTCTGGCTCGTCTCATAATCGCGCCCCTGGCCGGACACCCGGTTGCCGACCGCACCGCCGGCGACGGCGCCGACCACGGTGGCAGCCTTGCGTCCGTCGCCCTTGCCCACGGTGTTGCCCAGCACGCCACCGATCACGGCGCCAAGCACCGTGCCGGCCGTGCTGTTGCCGCCCTCGTGGCGCACCACCGGCTGCTCATAGCACTCCTGCCGCGGTACTTCGGTGCGGGTGACGGCCTGCACCGGATCGGCCCGCAGCACGTCGGCCCAGCCGTAATGGGCATTGTCGTCGGCGCTGGCGTAACGCGCGTCCTGCGCATGGACGCCGGACGCCATCAGGGCGAGCGCCAGTGCGGAAAGCCACAGCTTGGTCATTGCGACCTCCAATTTCGGAACAACGGCGCGCATCTGCGTGCGGACTGGCAGCATTCCAGCAAATTCACGCTGAATACACCCTTAGAATCCGCCCCTGGCGGGGCTTGCGCGACCCGGCTGCTTACACCTTGTTAAGATGCCGGGCTGGCCGCGCCCTGCCACCGCCCGGCGCACCCATGTTGCGGATCCCACCGATGCCGATTTCGCTCTACAACAGCCTCACCCGCCGCACCGAACCGTTCGCCCCGCTCGATCCCGAGCGCGTGACGATCTACCTGTGCGGTCCCACCGTCTACAACTACGTGCATATCGGCAATGCGCGCGGACCGGTGGTGTTCGACGTGCTGGTGCGGCTGCTGCGGCGGCACTATCCGCAGGTGGCGTACGCGCGCAACATCACCGACGTCGACGACAAGATCAACGCCGCCGCGCAGCAGCAGGGCGTGCCGATCGGCACGATCACCGAACGTTTCGCCCAGGCGTACCGCGAGGACATGGCCGGGCTCGGCGTGGCGCCGCCGGACATCGAGCCGCATGCCACCACCCACATCGGCCCGATCATCGCGATGATCGAGAGCCTGCTCGACGGCGGCCATGCCTACGCCGCCGAAGGCCACGTGCTGTTCGACGTCGGCTCGTTCCCGGCCTATGGCGAGCTGTCCGGCCGCGACACCGACGAGCTGATCGCCGGCTCGCGCGTCGACGTGGCGCCGTACAAGCGCAGCCCCGGCGACTTCGTGCTGTGGAAACCGTCTACGCCGGAGCTGCCCGGCTGGGACAGCCCGTGGGGCCGCGGCCGCCCCGGCTGGCACATCGAGTGCTCGGCGATGAGCGCGGCGCACCTGGGCGAGACCATCGACATCCACGCCGGCGGCATCGACCTGCTGTTCCCGCACCACGAGAACGAGATCGCCCAGTCCACCTGCGCGCACGGCGGCAAGACCTTCGCGCGCTGGTGGATGCACAACGGCATGCTCACCTTCGACGGCCGCAAGATGTCCAAGTCGCTGGGCAACGTGCTGCTGCTGCACGACCTGCTGGAACTGCACCCGCCCGAGGCGCTGCGCCTGCGTCTGCTCAGCGGCCACTACCGGCAGCCGCTGGACTGGTCGGAAGCCGCCATCGCCCAGGCGACCAGCACGCTGGACGGCTGGTACCGCGTGCTGCGCGACCTGGCCGCGGTCGAACTGCCGGGCGGCGAATTGCCGGTGCCGGAGCGCATCGAGGCGGCCCTGTGCGACGACCTCAACACGCCGCAGGCGCTGGCCGAACTGTCCGTGCTGGCCGATGCGGCGCGCCAGTCCGGCAGCGCCGAGGCGAAAGCCGCCCTGCTCGGCGGCGGCGCCCTGCTCGGCCTGCTGCAGCA
Source organism: Rhodanobacter sp. FW101-FHT13A11 (assembly GCF_058790335.1). NCBI lineage: Bacteria > Pseudomonadati > Pseudomonadota > Gammaproteobacteria > Lysobacterales > Rhodanobacteraceae > Rhodanobacter > Rhodanobacter sp. FW101-FHT13A11. Next base: position 72,816 of record NZ_JBYTCN010000009.1, read on the forward strand.
GGATCCGCAGGCGTGGTTCCGGCGGGGCGAGAATGCGGTCGACGCGGCACGCATCGAGGACCTGCTGCAACAGCGCCAGGCCGCCCGCGCGGCCCGCGACTTCGCGCGCGCCGACGCGATCCGCGACGAACTGGCCGCCATGCACGTCACCATCGAGGACAGCGCCCAGGGCACGCGCTGGAGCATCGCCAAGGCCTGATCCTTCCCACAGCGCACCCTGTATGGGCGACGGCGCATTTCGCTTATCGCCGGCACCCGCGCGATAATATGCGCATGAACGCCATCGCCACCACCAACGCCGAACAGGCACAACAGGAGATCACCGAGGAATTCGCCTTCCTCGGCGACTGGACCGAGCGCTACCAGTACCTGATCGATCTCGGCCGGCAGCTCCCGCCGTTCCCTGAAGAACACAAGATCGAGGCTTGGCGCGTGCACGGCTGCCAGTCGATGGTCTGGCTGGTGCCCAGCGGCGATGCCACACGCATGCATTTCGAGGCGGCCAGCGACTCGGCGATCGTGTCCGGCCTGATCGCCCTGGTGCTGCGCGTCTATTCCGACCGACCGGCGGCGGAAATCCTCGTCACCGAGCCGGCCTTCATCGCCACGATCGGCCTGGCCAAGCATCTCTCGCCCACGCGCTCGAACGGGCTGGCGGCGATGCTGGCGAAGCTGAAGGGTTACGCCGCCGCCGCGGTGAGTTAGGAGTGAGTGGAGAGGAGTGAGCAGTGAGAGAAAAGCTGGAGCGCAACACGCCGTTGCCTTCTCTCACTGCTCACTCCTCTTCCCTCACTTCTTAAAAAAAGCCCCGCATCGAGCGGGGCTTTTTTCGCGACGCGGCAGCGACGCTCAGTCGCCCATCTGCTTCTGCAGGTGCTCGCGACGCTCCTGCGCATCCAGCGACAGCGTAGCGATCGGACGCGCATCGAGACGGTCGATGCCGATTTCCTCGTCGGTCTCCTCGCAGAAGCCGTAGCTGCCTTCCTCGATCCGGCGCAACGCCTTGTCGATCTTCGAGATCAGCTTGCGGTAGCGGTCGCGGGTGCGCAGCTCCAGCGAGTTCTCGGTCTCGCGGGTGGCGCGCTCGGCTTCGTCGCCGACATCACGCACTTCCTCGCGCAGGTTGTCCATGGTCTGGCGCGACTCTTCCACCAGCTGATCGCGCCAGTCGCGCAGCTTGTCGCGGAAGTAGGCCAGGTGCATCGGATTCATGTACTCCTCGTCGGACGAGGGGTGGTATCCCTTGGGCAGGTTGATGATGCTGGTGGATGGCAGCGCATACCGGCCATCTTCGCGGGTGATGCCGTTGTCGAGTTTCTTTGCAGCGGATTTATTCATTGAGGACGACGAGTTTTTCGGGCTTTTGGAGGAAGAGGCATGGCCCGCGGCAGCTGGGGCTGCACGCGGCGTCACCATGGCGGTTGCACTCGCCACCTTGCCCTTGAACAGGGTGCTGGCGGGTGCCGGGGATACGTTCTTGGCGGCGGCCGCCGGCGCTGGCTTGGCTGCCGGCTTGGCTGCCGGCTTGGCTGCCGGCTTGACCACCGGTTTTGCAGGCGCCACCGCTTTCCTGGCGACCGGCTGGACGGCGGGCTTCGCCACCGGTTTTTTGGCTGCGCTGCCCTTGGGCTTGATGTTCTTGGCAACGACCTTGTGGACCGCCACTTTCTTGACGACAGCCTTCTTCGGCGCAGGCTTTTTCGCGACGACCTTCTTGACCGCCACTTTCTTCACCGGTGCCTTCTTCGCAACCGGCTTCTTCGCCGGAGCGGCCTTCTTCGCTGGCGACCTGGCGGCGCTCTTGCCGGCCACCGGCTTCCGGGCCGCCACCTTCTTTGCCACCGCCTTGCCGGCGGGTTTCGCCGCGCTGCGGCCGGCCTTCGCGGGGGCCTTGCTGGTGCCCACCGCCCGTCCCTTGGCTGCCGCCTTCGGCTTGCCGACCCTGGCATCACGCACCTTGGTCGAAGCCTTGCCCCTCTGCGCCTTGGCGGCGGTCGAATTACGCGTCGTTTTCGCCATATCCCTTCACCGTTTTTGGCCGTGGCGGCCGGGTGTTATAGCCCATGTGTCCTACACCAGCAAGCTTGCTTCTGGAATACTTGTACCACTACCTGCCGCAAGCCGTGCCGGCGCCGTGAATGCCTTGACCCGATTGATACTGTGGATGCTGCGTTTGTACAAGCGCTGGCTCAGTCCCCTGCTTGGTTCGCGCTGCCGCTTCCACCCTACCTGCTCCGATTATGCACGGATTGCGGTCACGCGCTTCGGCCCGTGGCGCGGCAGCCTGCTGGCTGGCTGGCGGCTGCTACGCTGCCAGCCATTGTGCACCGGTGGTCACGACCCGGTGCCCGAGCACTTCCATTACCCCCGCTGTCGTTCCCAAGTAGATTCCCCCGACGTCCGCTGACTGGTTCATCAAGAACGCAGTGAGGAAATCACCCGGATGCTGGTCGAAGCCCGCATCGACGTGCGTCAACACTTGCGTCAACGGCCAGCGCGTGTGGAACGATTCGACCGTCGACGACAGCATGCGCGGGCAGCGACTGGCATTCGACCGCTGAGCGGACCCTTTGTAGGGCAGGCACTGCCCGCCGGCTTATGACATGCAGGAGCGGCGGGCAGTGCCCGCCCTACGCGGCGACTACCTCACGGCGTGGAGCCGTAGCCGCCTTCCACGCCCTTGCTCGCATAGGCCACTGCATCATGCGGATGCAGGCTTTCCTGATGCTCGACGCGGATGTGGAAGTCGCTCAACGCGGCGTCGGCGTCGAGCGCCTTCTGGATGCGCCGGGCGGCGTCCTCGCAGAACATCAGGTTGCCGCCGTTGGCCAGTGCGAAGGCCTGCTCGTCCTCGCGCTTCACCGCCGTCTGCACCGGCGTGCCGAGCGCGTGCTCGACGCGGTCGATCAGGCCGATCAGGTGGAAGCCCGCGCCGATCACCGGGCGGGTACGCAGGCGCGCCACGCTGCGCTGGGCATGCGGGGTGGCGACGATGCCGCGCTCGCCGCCGAGCCAGGCCAGCACCGCGGCGTGGTCGAGCGGCTTGCCTGCGTCGAAGTCATTCGCGAACTGGTCCTGGATCAACTGGCGCGATAGCGCCGCCGAGGCCGGGCAGGTGGAGGAATAAACCACCTCGGTGCCGAACTCGAGCAGGAACTCGTCGCCGGTGAGGCTCGCTTCTATGCATACCGGGTACGCGCGCCAGCCGCTGTTGGCGCTCTTCAGCGCGGGGCGGCGCACCAGGTGCTCGAAATGGATGCTGAGGCAGGCGCGGTCGGACAGGTCCCTGTGCGAATCGAGGAAGCCGCGCAGCAGCGCATGCAGCATCGACGCATTCAGCGTCTGCGTGCTCAGCGCCAGCTCGACCTGCAGGTACAGGCGCGACATGTGGATGCCACGCTTGTCCGGCCGGTTCAGGTTGACGAAGGCGCCGACCCGGGCGCTGGCACGCTGCGCCTGGCCGTCGCCCGCGTCGAACAGCACCGGCACCTGGATGTCGGCCATGCCGACCCAGTCCAGCGCGCCGGCGAGATGCGGCTGCGCGTGCACGGCGACGTCGGGCAGCAGGCGGGCGGTATTTTCCTGGTTCGGCATGGTGGGGATCCTGGCATCGGCGAACGGATCGCCGTGAAGCGCTCAATCTTGGGGCAAGCCGGCCGCCGCTCAATAGTGGCGTGGTGGAAACGCTGCGTCCCGGGGTCGTTCTACGCCATCTGCCGACGCCATGCACGGGCGGCCTGCCACGCCTGCAGCGCGGTGGCCAGCCCGGTGCGCGCCTGGCCGGCCCGCAATACCGCCAGCGCATCGCCGGCCCGCGCCGCGCGCCGCGCCAGCCCGCTGGCGTGGCGTGACTCCAGCGCGCGGAATACGCTGAGCGGCCCGGCCAGGGCGGCCGATGCCTTCCAGCTGGCCAGCAGGTCGTCCAACTGCGCCCTGATCGCCTGCTGCCGCGCCGCGCCGGCCGTGCGCAGCTGCGCGCGGCCCAGGCCATGGCGGGCCAGCCGCGCCATCGGCAGCGGCAGACGATCGCGTTCGACGTCCTGCTCCAGCCGCAGCAGGGCATACAGCAGATGGTTCAGCACGGCGACCCGCGATGCCCGCTCCGGCGACGCATCGGCGCCGTACCACCAGGCGGTTTCCAGCGCGGCCAGCGCACCGTGCAGCGGCAGCGCCGCCTCGACCTGCGCGGGGAAGTCGGCGGCGGTGCCCTGCTCCAGCTGGGCCATCGCGGCCAGCACCGGCGCCAGCCACAGCTCGCCGGCGAGGGCATGCGCCCGCTCCTCGTCGAACAGCACCTGGGTCAGCGGATGGCGCCCGCCGCTGGCCGGCGCCCCGGCCAGTTCCTCGGCCCACCAGTTGAGCTTGGCCACCGCCACCTGCGGCTCGCGGATGCCGTAGGCGGCGCCGAGCAGTTCCTGTTCCAGCGCGGCCAGCGCCACGTGGCCGGGATAGCGCCGGCCATCGACGAAGGCCAGCGCCACGCGCTGCTGCGGCTGCACCGCCAGCCACTTGTCGATGAAGCCCTGCAGTACCGCGTTCTGTTCGACCAGTTCGATCATGCCGGGACCGGTTGCAGTTTCAGCAGTTCGGCCAGCTCGGCCGGATGGTCCAGCACGGCGTCGGCGCCCCAGCGGCGGGGATCGCCGCCGTCGAGGTAACCCCAACCCACCGCCACCGTGTACAGGCCGGCGGCGGCACCGGCCTGGACGTCGCGGCGGTCGTCGCCGACGAATACGCAGCGCGCCGGCGCCACGTCCGCGTGTTCGCAGGCCAACAGCACCGGCGCCGGGTCGGGTTTCTTCACCGGCAGGGTGTCGCCGGAGATCACCGCTTTCGCACGCCCGGCCCAGCCGATGCGGCGCACCAGCTCATCGGTGAGGAAAGCCGCCTTATTGGTGACGATGCCCCAGCGCAGGCCGTGCGCCTCGATCCGCGCCAGCAGCTCGTCGATGCCGTCGAACGCGCGCGTCTGCTGCGCCATCACGTCCTGGTACAGCTGCAGGTAGCGCGGCATCAGCGCTTCCAGCGCCGGCTCGCCACGCGCGGCGAACGCACAGCGCAGCACTGCGCGCGCGCCACGCGACACCACCTCGCGCACCGGCGCGTACGGTGGCGGCGGCACGCCCTCTTCCGCGCACTGTACCCGCAGCGCGGCGTACAGGTCGGGTGCGCTGTCGAGCAAGGTGCCGTCCAAGTCGAACAGCACGCCCTGGAGGTTTTCGGGCAACGGCTTCATGCCGGTTTGGACGCGCTGAGCAGGTAATTGATCGCGGTGATCCGGCTCAGCCAGGCCTTGCGGCTGAGCGGGTTGTAACCCAGCCCGGAAACGTCCTCCAGCTCCAGCCCGGCATGGCGCAGCAGGCGGCCCAGCTCGGACGGCTTCAGGAACTGCGCGTAGTGATGGGTGCCGCGCGGCAGCATGCGCATCACGTATTCCGCGCCCACGATCGCCGCGCCGAACGCGGCCGGCGTGCGGTTGAGGGTGGACATGAACAGCCGCCCGCCCGGCTTCAGCATCGCGGCCAGGTCGCTTACCAATGCCGCCGGATCGGGCACGTGCTCGATCAGCTCCATGCAGCACACCGCGTCGAAGCTTTCCGGCTCGGCCGCCGCCAGTTCGGCCGAGGACTGCACGCGGTAGTCGACGCCGAGGCTGGATTCATGCAGGTGCAGCTTCGCGACGTCGATCACCTTGTCACCCAGGTCGATGCCGGTGACCTTCGCGCCGGCGCGCGCCAGCGCCTCGCTGAGCAGGCCGCCACCGCAACCGACGTCGGCCACCTTCGCCCCGCGCAGGTCGACGCGGGCGGCGATATAGGCGGCGCGCACCGGGTTGAGGTCGTGCAGCGGGCGCGACTCGCCGTCGGGATCCCACCAGCGCGCCGCCAGGCTGTCGAAGCGGGCAATCTCGTCGGGGTTGACGTTGGCGGTGATCATGTTCGAGTCCACGGTGGGTACACGAGTTTATTGAAAAGTGCGGCCATGGATGGCCGCTTCCTGATTTTCGCACTCATTTCAGGCCAGCCATTCGTGCACCGTGATATCCCAGCCGCCGCTGACATGGGCCGGGTCGTCGTGCACGAGCGCGGTCGCCTCGGCCAGGTCCGCCGCGTGCAGCAGGTAGGCGCCGCCGGACTTGTCGCTGAACCCGCCGGACAGTTCCACCCGGCCTTCTTGTCGCAAACCCTCCAGGAACGCCAGGTGCAGCGGCACCACGGCCGGGTCGAGGTGCGGCCGGCGGATCAGCAGGACCAGGTAACGGTTCATCGAAGGCTCCGGGTCAGGCCGAGGCGATGCGTTCGCGCCAGGCGCGCGTGCGCTCCAGGATCGCGGCGGTGTCCATGCCGACCAGATCGCGCGCGGCCAGCTTGCGCTTGCCGGCGATCCACACGTCGCTGACCTGGTGGCGGCCGGTGGCATAGACCAGCTGCGAGATGACGTGGAACAGCGGCTGGGTCTCCAGGTCGCTCAATCGCACGGCGGCGAAGTCGGCCTGCTTGCCGACCTCGATCGAGCCGATCCTCGCCTCCAGTCCGATCGCCTTCGCGCCGTTGAGCGTGGCCGCGCGCAGCGCGAACGCCGCGTCGAACGCCGCGGCGTCGCCGGCGACCGCCTTGGCCAGCAGCGCGGCGGTGCGCATCTCGCCGAACATGTCCAGGTCGTTGTTGGAGGCGCAACCGTCGGTGCCCAGCGCCACGTTGACGCCGGCCCGGCGCAGCTTTTCCGCCGGGCAGAAACCGGAGGCCAGCTTGAGGTTGGATTCCGGGCAATGCACCACCGACACGCCGGCCGCAGCACAGGCGGCGATCTCGCCGTCGGTCAGCTGGGTCATGTGCACGGCGATCAGGCGGTCGTTGACCAGGCCCAGCTTCTGCAGGCGCTGGAACGGGCGCAGCCCGCTCCTGGCCTTCTCGTCCTCCACCTCGTGTGCGGTCTCGTGCGTGTGCAGGTGCACCGGGATGTCGAGCTGGTCGGACAGCATGCGGATGCGCTCGAAGCTCTCGTCCGACACCGTGTACGGCGCGTGCGGCGCGAACGCCGTGCTGACCAGGTGGTCGCCGCGGAAGCTGTCGTGCACCTCGCCGGCGCGCTCGAAGTACTCGTCCTGGCTCTTCGCCCAGGCGGTGGGAAACTCGATCACCGGCAGGCCCACCACGGCGCGGAAACCGAGCTTGCGGTAGGTGGCGCCGATCACGTCGGGGAAGAAGTAATTCTCGTTGGCGCAGGTGGTGCCGCCGCGCAGCATCTCGGCCACCGCCAGCTCCACGCCGTCGCGCACGAACTCCGGCCCGATCACCCTGGACTCGGCCGGCCAGATGTGCTGCTGCAGCCACACCATCAGCGGCAAGTCGTCGGCGAGGCCGCGCAGCAGGGTCATCGGGTTGTGCGTGTGGCTGTTGACCAGGCCGGGGATCAGCGCGTGCTCGGCGAGCGAAACGCGCTCGCGCGGCGCGTAGGCGGCATGCGCGTCGGCGATCGGCAGCAACGTCACGATGCGCTCGTCCTGCACCACCACCGCGTGGTTCTCCAGCACCACCGCATGCGGTTCGATCGGTACCACCCAGCGGGCTTCGATCATCAGGTCGACGGGCTGGGGGATGGTCTGGTTCATCGCTCACTCGCTTGCAAAGGATGGATATGAGAAGGGGCGGCACACCGGAGTGGTGCCCGCCCCCAATCGTCACGTCTCAGTATCGTCATTCCGGCGAAAAGCCGGAATCCAGCGCCTTTCCACCGGAACATGGCGAAGGCTTTGTGTGCTTCGCACGAGTGTTTCACTGGATCCCTGCCTGCGCAGGGATGACGTATCGGCAAAATCGCGCGCAAGCGCGCGGGCCAATACGTCACTTGACGCGGCTGACGTACTCGCCGGTGCGGGTGTCGACCTTGATCACCTCGTCGGTGCCCACGAACAGCGGCACGCGCACCACCGCGCCGGTTTCCAGCGTGGCCGGCTTGCCGCCGCCGCCGGAGGTGTCTCCGCGCACGCCGGGGTCGGTCTCGACGATCTTCAGCTCGACGAAGTTCGGCGGCTGTACCGCGATGATCTCGCCGTTGAACAGCGTGACCACGCACTCCTCCTCGCCCTTCAGCCACTTCGCCGCGTCGCCCACGCCGGCCTTGCCGGCCTGGTGCTGCTCGAACGACTCCTGGTGCATGAAGTGCCAGAACTCGCCGTCGGAATACAGGTACTGCATGTCGGTATCGGTGACGTCCGCCACCTCGAACGAATCGCTGGACTTCATCGTCTGCTCGGTGGTGCGCCCGGTCTTCAGGTTGCGGATGAAGATGCGGGTGAACGCCTGGCCCTTGCCGGGCTTGATGAACTCGGCTTCGGTGATGATCCACGGATCGTTGTTGTGAAGGATCTTCATACCCTTCTTGACGTCGTTGAGACCGGCGGTGGCCATGCAATGAGCTCCGAGATATATGAATTTCAATGTTCAAGGGCCCGAAACGGGCCCCTGCGCCGCTGCCGGCGGCTAAAATAGGTGGTTTGACGGGCCAGCCGGCCCAGACAAGGCCATACATGATAACCGCAAGCCCCGGCGCACGCATTACACCCGACGCAGCGGCGGCCGGCGCCGACTGGCGGCAGCTGTGGCGCGACGCCGTCACCGATGCCGGCGAACTGCTGGCCCTGCTCGGGCTGTCGCACCTCGCCGGGCAGCTGCCGCCGGCGGATGCCGGCTTCCAATTGCGCGTGCCGCGCGGCTTCGTCGCCCGCATGCGCCAGGGCGACCCGCGCGACCCGCTGCTGCTGCAGGTGCTGCCACAGCTGGACGAGCTGGACGAGGTGCCCGGCTTCGTCGCCGACGCGGTCGGCGACCTGGCCGCGCGCGAGGCGCAGGGCGTGCTGCACAAGTACCAGGGCCGCGCCCTGCTGATCGCCAGCGGCAGCTGCGCGATCAACTGCCGCTACTGCTTCCGCCGGCATTTCCCCTACGGCGAGGAAATGGCCGCCGCCGGCCAGTGGCGGCAGGCGCTGGAATACCTGAGGCGGGACCGCTCGATCAGCGAGCTGATCCTGTCCGGGGGCGACCCATTGGCGCTGGCCACCGGCAAGCTGGAGGAACTGGGCCACGGCCTGGCCGGGCTGCCCCACGTCACCCGCCTGCGCATCCACAGCCGCCTGCCGGTGGTGCTGCCGGAACGGATCGACGACGCCTTCGTCGCCTGGCTGGCCGGCCTGCCGCTGCAGAAAGTGGTGGTGCTGCATGCGAACCACGCCAATGAACTGGACGCCAGCGTCGACGCCGCCTGCGCGCGCCTGCGCGCTGCCGGTGCCACCGTGCTCAACCAGTCCGTGCTGCTGCGCGGGGTCAACGACGACGCCGACACGCTGGCGGCGCTGTCCGAGCGGCTGTTCGCCGCCGGCGTGCTGCCGTACTACCTGCACCAGCTCGACCGCGTGCAGGGTGCGGCCCATTTCGAGGTCGACGACGACCGCGCCCTGGCATTGACGGAGGCGCTGCGCGCACGGCTGCCCGGGTACCTGGTGCCCCGGCTGGTGCGCGAAGTGGGCGGCGACGCCTCCAAGCGTCCTCTGTGAACCGGGCAGCGATCACCGTTGCGCAGTTTTTTGCTGGCGACAGGTGGCGGAATCCGCTACAAACAACAGGTCGCGACTGACCGACGAAGCCGCCCCGCACCGCCCGCGATGATCAACGGACAGCATCACGCCCCATGAAAAAAGACTACGTCATCAAGATCCTCTTCATCGAAAGCTCGCTGGAAGAGGCCGAGCAGATCATCAGCCTGCTGCGCAACACCGGCATCGCCGTGCGGCCGGCCCGCGCCACCAACGTCGAACAGATGCAGGCCGCGGTGAACGAGCTGGAGCCCGACGTGGTGATGTTCGACCCAGCGATCACCAGCATCGGCCTGGAAGAGGCGGTCAAGGTGCTCGATGCCTACGGTCGCGACTACGCGCTGATGGGCCTGGTCAACAACATCGACAACCAGATCGTGGCGGACCTGTTCGTGCACGGCGCCCGCGGCGTCGCCTCGCGCAGCCAGCCGAAGCAGCTGGTCGCGGTGCTGCAGCGCGAGTTCGAGTCGCTGCAGACGCGCCGCCAGGTACGCCGGCTGGAAACCGCCCTGCGCGAATCGGAGCGCCGCTGCGACGCGCTGCTGGATTCCTCCACCGACGCGATCGCCTACGTGCACGAGGGCATGCACGTGCGTGCCAACCACGCCTACCTGCAGACGTTCGGCTACGACGACTTCGACGACCTGCTCGGCCTGCCGGTGCTGGACATGATCGACTCGGCCAATGCGGAGGAGTTCAAGACGCTGCTCAAGGGCCACGCGCGGCAGGAAAAGCTGCCCTCCCAGCTCACCCTGCATGCGCGCCGCGCCGACGGCAGCCAGTTCGACGCCTCGGTGGAGTTCGCCCAGGCCACGTTCGAGGGCGAACCCTGCCTGCAGATCGTGTTCCGCCGCCAGTTGGTCGACCCCGGCATGCTCGAACGGCTGCAGCGCGACCAGGTTACCGGGCTGTTCAACCGCGCCCGCATGCTGGAATGCATCGACGACGCCGTGACCGCCGCCGCCAAGGGCAAGAAGGGCCAGTCGCTGCTGCTGGTCGAGCCGGACAACTGGGCAGCACTGGTGGGCGGCATCGGCCTGGGCAAGGCCGACGAACTGTTGGCCGGCTTCGCCGACCGCATCCGCATGCTGCTGGGCACCGACGACGTCGCCGGCATGCTCGCCGAACATACGCTGGGCGTGATCCTGGATTCGCGCACCGACGAGGCGATCAAGGAATGGATCACCCGGCTGCAGCACAGCATCAGCAGCGAGATCTTCGACGCCGGCTCGCGCTCGATCACGGTCACCGCCAGCGTCGGCGGCAGCCTGCTGGGCGAGAAGAACGCGAACACCGAACTGCTGCTCAACCAGGCCAGCCAGGCGCTGCGCACGGCGCAAAGCCTGGGCGGCAGCCAGGTCGAGCTGCACGATCCGGCCGCGCGCGAAAAGGCCGACGAGGAACGCGAGCGCTACTGGCTGGACCTGCTGCGCAAGGCGCTCACCGGGGAAGGCATGGTGCTCTACCACCAGCAGACCATCAGCCTGCAGGACGCCGAAGGCGACTATTCCGAGCTCCTGCTGCGCATGAACGGCCCGCAGGGCGAGGTGCTGCCGGGCTTTTTCATGCCGATCGCCGAGAAGCACGGCCTCACCGGCGCGATCGACCGCTGGGTGCTCGACCAGGCCATCACGGCGCTGCAGGCGCGCGAAGGCCAAGGCCAGCAGACCACCTTCTTCATCAAGCTCACCGCCGCCTCGCTGCAGGACAACCAGCTGTTGGCGTGGCTGGGCGAGCGACTCAAGCAGGCCCGGCTGAAGCGCGGCCAGCTGGTGCTGGAAATGACCGAGAGCAAGGTGATGACGCTGCTGCGCCCCGCGCAGGAGTTCGTCAACGGCTGGAAGAAGCTCGGCGGCCGCTTCGCGCTGGAGCAGTTCGGCTCGGGCCTCAACTCGTTCCAGTTGCTCAACCACGTCGACGCGGATTACCTGAAGATCGACCGCAGCTATATGGCCGACCTGCCGCAGCACCCGGAGAGCCAGAAGAAAATCACCGAAATCTGCCACCAGGCGCGCGAACTGAAGCGCCTGACCATCGCCGAGTGGGTCGAGGACGCCACCAGCACCTCGCTGCTGTTCGCCTGCGGCGTGGATTTCGTGCAGGGCAACTTCCTGCAGCAACCGCAGCGGCTGGAGTAGGCGCCGGGCGAGCCGCGCCAGCGCCGCCCACGAAAAAACCCGCGGATCGCTCCGCGGGTTTTTTCATGCTGCGGCAACTGCGGCGCGGATTACTCGGCAGCGGCAGCGGCCTTGGCGCTCGCCTTGGCGGCAGCGGCGGCGGCAATGTCTTCCTTGATGCGCGCGGCCTTGCCTTCCAGGTTGCGCAGGTAGTACAGCTTGGCGCCGCGCACCTTGCCCTTGCGCTTCACTTCCACCGAGTCGATGGCCGGGCTGTGCGCCTGGAACACGCGCTCCACGCCGGTGCCGTGCGAGATCTTGCGCACGGTGAAGGCCGAGTGCAGGCCGCGGCTGCGCCTGGCGATGACGATGCCTTCGAACGCCTGCACGCGCTCGCGGTTGCCTTCCTTCACCTTGACGTTGACCACCACGGTGTCGCCGGGGCCGAATTCCGGCAGCTGGCGGGTGATCTGCTCGGATTCGAACTGTTCAATGATCTTGTTCATGGCGCACCTGTCGGTTCACGTAAATCGCTATCAATGGCTGCGACCGTCACCCGGCCGCATCGTCTTGCCGTGCCTGCCCTCGCGAGGCATGTTCACGGCGGAATTCATCCAGCAGGGTCCGGGATGCCGCATCCAGTCCACGCTGTGACAACAAGTCGGGCCGCCGCAGCCAGGTCCGTCCCAGCGACTGCTTCAGGCGCCAGCGGGCGATCGCCGCATGGTCGCCGGACAGCAGCACCTCCGGCACGGAACCCAGCGCATCGTGCACCGGTTTCGCATAGTGCGGACAATCCAGCAGGCCATCCGAGAATGAATCCTGCTCGGCGGACTGCGCGTCGTTCAACGCGCCATCCTGCAAGCGCCCCACCGCGTCGATGACCACCGCGGCGGCCAACTCGCCGCCGGACAGCACATAATCGCCGATGGAGAGCTCCTCGTCGACCTCGTGCGCCAGCAGACGCTCGTCCACACCTTCGTAACGCCCGCAGAGCAAGGCGATGCGCGGCAACTTCGCCAGCGCTTCCACCCTGCCCTGCGTCAGCCGCGCTCCCTGCGGACTGAGATAAACCAGACGCACCGGTTCCGGTGCCGCCGCGCGCATGGCCGCCAGGGTCGTGCGCAACGGCTCGATCATCATCACCATGCCCGGACCGCCGCCATACGCGCTGCTGTCCACGCTGCGATGCCTGTCGGTGGCGTAGTCGCGCGGGTTCCAGGTTTCCACCTGCAGCAGCTCGCGTTGCTGCGCGCGTCCCACCACACCGACGGCGGCGCACTGGCGCACGAAGTCGGGAAACAGGCTGACGACATCGATGCGCATGATCCTTGACCCTTGGGCCCGCGACCCGGCGACGTCAGAATTCAGGATCCCAGTCCACCACCATGCGCCCTGCGGACAGATCCACCGAACGCACATACGAACCCTGGACGAAGGGAATCAGCCGCTCGCGCTCGCCGTCCCTCACCACCACCACGTCGTTGGCGCCGGTGGCGAACAGGTGACTGACCCGCCCCAGCTTCACGCCTTCCGTGGTGACGACCTCGAGTCCCTCGAGATCGACCCAGTAATACTCGCCTTCCGCAGGAGGCGGCAGCTGCTCGCGGGCGACATGGATGTCGGTACCGACCAGCGCCGCTGCCTGCTCCCGGTCGTCCACTCCGGGCAGCTGGGCCACCATGCCCTTGCCCTGCGTACGACCCTTCACTCCGCTGACCTGCGTCTCCGCGCCGGGCGCTGCACCGAGCAGCCACGGCTGGTAGTCGAAGATCCGCATGCGCGGCTCGGCCCAGGATTCGATCTTGAGCCAGCCCTGCACGCCGTACAACCCGACGATGCGCCCGATCAGGACGCGCCGACCGGCTGCAGTCACGCTCAGGCAGCCTGCTGCTTGCCGGCTTCCTTGACCAGGGCAGCGACCTTGTCGGTCAGCTGGGCGCCCTTGCCCACCCACTCCTTGACGCGCTCGACGTTCAGCTCGAGGCGCTTGTCCTTGCCCGACGCGACCGGGTTGTAATAACCGATGTTCTCGATGTTGCGGCCGTCGCGCTTGTTGCGCTGATCGGTCACCACGACGTGGTAGAACGGGCGGCCCTTGGCGCCACCGCGCGAAAGACGAATCTTGACCATGGTAGAACTCCAGAATTGCCGAACCGGCGGCAGGCACACGAGAGCCGTGCGCGGTAAACGGGGCATTTTAGCGGTTTTTCGTCAAAATGGAAGGGTCGGGAAGCAGGAGTGAGGTGAAGAGGAGTGAGAGAAGGCGTTTTGCTTTTCTCCATCTCCTCGCTCCTCTTCCCCACTTCTCGCTCTTTCAGCGCATCGGCGGCAGCCCGCCCATCCCGCCCATGCCCTTCATGGCGCCGCGCATCTGCCGCAGCAGGCCCTTGGTGCCGCCCTTGGACAACTTGGACATCATCTTTTCCATCTGCATGTATTGCTTGAGCAGGCGGTTGACGTCGGCCGGCTGGGTGCCCGAGCCGCGCGCCACGCGGGCGCGGCGCGAGCCGTTCAGCAGATCGGGATGGCGGCGCTCCTTCTGGGTCATCGAGCCGATGATCGCGATCATCCGCTTCATCTCGCCGTCGTTGACCTTGGACTTCACGCTGTCCGGCAGGCTGGACACGCCCGGCAGCTTGTCCATCAGGCCGGCCAGGCCGCCCATGTTGCCCATCTGCTCCAGCTGGTCTTTCATGTCGTTCAGGTCGAAGCGCTTGCCCTTCATCACCTTCTGGGCCAGCTTCTGCGCCTTGTCCTGGTCGACCTTGCGCTCGACCTCCTCGACCAGCGACAGCACGTCGCCCATGCCGAGGATGCGCTGGGCCAGGCGATCGGGGTGGAACGGCTCCAGCGCGTCGCTCTTCTCGCCGGCGCCGAGGAACTTGATCGGCTTGCCGGTGACGTAGCGCACCGACAGCGCCGCGCCGCCACGGGCGTCGCCGTCGGTCTTGGTGAGGATCACGCCGGTCAGCGGCAGCGCCTCGTTGAACGCCTTGGCCGTGTTGGCGGCATCCTGGCCGGTCATCGAGTCGACCACGAACAGGGTCTCGATCGGCGTGATCGCGGCATGCAGCGCCTTGATCTCGGCCATCATCGCCTCGTCCACGTGCAGGCGGCCGGCGGTGTCGACCAGCAGTACGTCGACCACCTCGCGGCGCGCGGCGGCGATGGCGTCCTTCGCGATCTGCACCGGATCCTGGCCCGCCGCGGACGGGAAGAACTTCACCCCGACCTGCTCGGCCAGCGTGCGCAGCTGCTCGATGGCGGCCGGACGGTAGACGTCGCAGCTGACCACCATCACCTTTTTCTTCTTGCGCTCGGTGAGCAGGCGCGCCAGCTTGGCCACCGTGGTGGTCTTGCCGGCGCCCTGCAGGCCCGCCATCAGCACCACGGCCGGCGGCTGCTGGGCCAGGTTCAGCTCGGTGTTGGCGGTGCCCATCACCACGGTCAGCTCGTCGCTGACCACCTTGATCAGCGCCTGGCCCGGCGACAGGCTCTTGATCACGTCCTGGCCGACCGCGCGCACCTTGATCCGCTGGATCAGCGCCTGCACCACCGGCAGCGCCACGTCCGCCTCCAGCAGCGCGATGCGCACCTCGCGCAGGGCTTCGCGGATGTTTTCCTCGGTCAGCCGGCCACGGCCGCGCAGGCGGGTGACGGTGGCGGAAAGGCGTTGGCTGAGCGACTCGAACATGGCGGAACCGGCAAACGGGAAAGAGGCCGATTATAACGGAGCGACCGCCCGGCTTCGCATGCACGCCGGCGCGGGCCTGTGCGACACTGCGCGACCATGGTCATCCACGTCTTCGCCCTGCTCGCCATCGTGCTCTACCTCGCCGCTGCCGGCGGGCTGGCGCGCCCGCTGCTGGGTGGCGGCCAGCCGCTGAACCGGCTGGCGCTGGGCCTGGCCGGCACCGCCGTGTTGACCCACGCCGGCATCCTGCTGGGCATGCATCGCGGCGCGCTGGACCTGCACTTCTTCGCCGCGCTGTCGCTGGTCGCCTTCGTGGTGTCGGCATTGACCCTGCTGGTGAACGCCTCGCGCCCGGTCGCCGCGCTCGGCGTGATCGTGTTTCCGCTGACCGCTGCGCTCATCGCGGTGGACAGCTTCCTGGCACCGACGACCCTGCCGCAGCCGATGGACTGGCAGATCAAGCTGCATGTCACGGTGGCCCTGCTCGCGTTCGGCGTGCTGTCGATCGCCGCCGCGCTGGCGATCCTGCTGGCGATCCAGGAGCGCGCGCTGCGCCACCGCCAGTTCGGCCGCTGGCTGCGTGCGCTGCCCCCGCTGACGCTAACTGAGACCTTGCTGTTCCGCCTGATCAGCGCCGGCTTCGTGCTGCTCACCCTGACCCTGCTCACCGGCGTGCTGTTCGTCGACAACCTGTTCGGCCAGCACCTGGCACACAAGACCGTGCTGTCGATCGTGGCGTGGCTGGTGTTCGGCGTGCTGCTGTACGGCCGCTGGCGGCACGGCTGGCGCGGCGCGCGCGCGGTCAACCTGACCCTGATCGGGATGGCCGTGCTGGTGCTGGCGTTCTTCGGCTCGAAATTCGTGCTGGAACTGATCCTGCACCGAACATTGCCCTGAGCATCCGCGCCGGCCGGCAGCCCGCTCAGCGGCAGGCGTCGATCGCCTCGCCCAGCCGCTCCACCCCGACCACTTCCATCTCGCCCACGCGCCCCTTCTTGGGCGCGTTCGCCTTCGGCACGATGGCGCGGCGGAAGCCGTGGTGGGCGGCCTCCTTCAGGCGCTCCTCGCCGTTCGGCACCGGCCGGATCTCGCCGGACAGGCCGACTTCGCCGAAGGCGATGGTGTGTTCCGGCAGCGGCCGGTCGCGCAACGACGACAGCACCGCCAGCAGCACTGGCAGGTCGGCGGCCGTCTCCTGCACGCGGATGCCGCCGACCACGTTGACGAACACGTCCTGGTCGTACGCCGCCACGCCGCCGTGCCGGTGCAGCACCGCCAGCAGCATCGCCAGGCGGTTCTGCTCCAAGCCCAGGGTGACCCGCCGCGGGTTGCCCAGCGAGGACTGGTCCACCAGCGCCTGCACCTCGACCAGCAACGGCCGGGTGCCTTCGCGGGTGACCATCACCGCACTGCCCGAGGTCGGCCCGGCGTGCGTGGACAGGAAAATCGCCGACGGGTTCGGCACCTCGCGCAGGCCCTTGTCCGACATCGCGAACACGCCCAGTTCGTTGACCGCGCCGAAGCGGTTCTTGAACGCGCGCAGCACGCGGAAGCGGCTGCCGGATTCGCCCTCGAAGTAGAGCACCGCGTCGACCATGTGCTCGAGCACGCGCGGCCCCGCGATGCCGCCCTCCTTGGTGACGTGGCCGACCAGGAACACCGAGGTGCCGGTCTCCTTGGCGAAGCGGGTGAGCTTGGCCGCGGACTCGCGCACCTGGCTCACCGAACCGGGCGCGGCGGTGAGCAGCTCGGTCCAGATGGTCTGGATCGAGTCGATCACCAGCACCCGCGGCCGGCTCGCCGCCGCCTGTTCGAGGATCCGCTCGATGCAGGTCTCGGCCAGCGCCTGCAGCGGCTCCAATGGCAGGCCGAGCCGCTGCGCGCGCGAGGCCACCTGCGCCAGCGACTCCTCGCCGGTGACGTACACGCTGGACAGCTGCCCGCCCAGCGTGCCCAGCATCTGCAGCAGCAGGGTCGACTTGCCGATGCCCGGATCGCCGCCGATCAGCACCACCGAACCCTCGACCAGGCCGCCGCCGAGCACGCGGTCCAGCTCGCCGACGCCGGTTAGCGTGCGTGCCTCGGTGGTCAGCGCCACCGCGGTCAGCGGCGTGATGCGCGGCGCGCCGGCAGCGGCGCCAGCGTAGCTGGAGCGCTGCGCGCCCACCGACGGCTTCGCCGCCGAGGCCGGCGCCAGCACGATCTCGCTGAGCGTGTTCCACGCCCCGCACTCGGCGCACGCGCCCTGCCACTTCGGGTGCTCGGCGCCGCAATCGGTGCAGACGTAGGCGGTCTTGGCTTTGGCCATGCGGGTTCCCGACTGGATCCGTGGAAGAAGCGAGCTTAGCCCGCGGCCATCGCAAACGGCGAGACGCGGCGGCGGCAAAAGCTGTCGGCTTCCGCCGCCGGCCGCGCCGCTCCCCCGCTCAGTCGAACGAACCGACGAACGAATCCGCCGCGTAGTTCTCGAACTTGGTGTAGTGGCCCAGGAAGGTGAGCTTGCAGGTGTCGGTGGGGCCGTTGCGCTGCTTGCCGATGATGATCTCGGCGATGCCCTTGTCGGCCGATTCCTTGTTGTAGTACTCGTCGCGGTAGATGAACATGATCACGTCGGCGTCCTGCTCGATGGCGCCGGACTCGCGCAGGTCGGACATCATCGGGCGCTTGTCGGCACGCTGCTCCAGCGAACGGTTCAACTGCGACAGGGCGATCACCGGCACGTTCAGCTCCTTGGCCAACCCCTTCAGCGAGCGCGAGATTTCCGAAATTTCGGTGGCGCGGTTCTCCTTGTTGCCGGGCACCTGCATCAGCTGCAGGTAGTCGATCACGATCAGGCCCAGCCCGCCGTGCTCGCGATGCAGTCGGCGCGAGCGCGAACGCAACTCCACCGGCGACAGGCTTGGCGTGTCGTCGATGAAGATCTTCGCCTCGGACAGGATCGAGATCGCGTTGGAGACGCGCGGCCAGTCCTCCTCCTGCAGGTCGCCGTTGCGCAGGTGCTGCTGGTGGATGCGGCCGACCGAGGAGATCAGGCGGAACGCCAGCTGCGAGGCGGACATCTCCATCGAGAACACCACCACCGCCTTCTTCGCGCGCAACGCGGCGGTCTCGGCGATGTTCAGCGCGAACGCGGTCTTGCCCATCGAGGGGCGCGCCGCCACGATGATCAGGTCCGACGGCTGCAGGCCCGAGGTGAGGTTGTCCAGGTCGGTGAAGCCGGTGGTGACGCCGGTGAGCTGGCCGCGGTTCTCGTAGCGCTCGGTGAGCAGGCGGAACGCATCCTTCACCGCCTCGCGCATCGAGACGGAATCCTTCTTGCCGCGCGCGCCGGATTCGGCGATGTGGAACACGCGCTGCTCGGCGCTTTCCAGCACCTCGTGCACGCTCTTGCCCTCGGGCCGGTAACCGTCCTCGGTGATCGAGGTGCCGGCGTCGATCAGCTGGCGCAGCACCGACTTCTCGCGCACGATCTCGGCGTAGGCGGTGATGTTGGCCGCGCTGGGCGTGCTGTTGGCCAGCTCGATCAGGTAGCCGGCGCCGCCGACCATCTCGGCCAGGCCGTTGCTCTCGAACCAGTCGCCCAGGGTCACCGCGTCGCACGGCATGCCCTTGTTCGCCAGCTCGTTGATCGCCCGCCAGATCAGCCGGTGGTCCTTGCGGTAGAAATCGTCCTCGCCGAGCCGGTCGGCCACCTTGTCCAGCGCGTCGGGCGCCAGCATCAGGCCGCCCAGCACCGCCTGTTCGGCGTCGATCGAGTGCGGCGGCACCCGCAGCGCTTCGATGGCCGGCGAGGAGGACTTGCGTTCGGGCACGAAGGACATCGACTTACCTCTGCAGAATGACCCGACAACCGGCACGCCATGCGCCGACATCCCGCGGGCGGTTGCACCTCCAGCATCATGCGCGGCGATGTCTCACCCGTCGAGACAATAAGTCTGTGGACAAGTTGGGGATTGCTGGGGATAACGCTGCCATCCGCCGCGGCGAATCCCCGATCCCGGACCCCGAAAAACAAACGGGCGCCTCGCGGCGCCCGTTCGTCCCGTCGCGGATGGCGGACGGCTTACTTGTCGCCGACCACGACCACCTTGACCGTGGTCTGCACGTCGGCGTGCAGGCTCACCACCACGTCGTACTCGCCGACGTTGCGCAGCGGGCCTTCGCCCAGGATCACTTCGTTCTTGTGCACTTCGTGGCCGGCGGCGACCAGCGCCTCGGCGATGTCGCGCGGGCCGACCGAACCGAACAGCTTGCCTTCGGCGCTGGCGTGCGCGGCGATCGTCACCGCCACCCCGGCCAGACGGGCCTTGCGGGCCTCGGCGTCGGACAGCAGGGTGTTGGCCTTGGCTTCGTATTCGGCACGACGCTGTTCGAACGCGGCCAGGTTGGCGGCATTGACGCGCACGGCCTTGCCCTGCGGCAGCAGGTAGTTGCGGCCATAGCCCGGCTTCACGGTGACCTTGTCACCGAGGTTGCCGAGGTTGCGGACTTTCTGCAGGAGGATGAGTTCCATGATGTATTCCTGTTCGTTAGCACCGGTGGGGCCGGCGCAGCCAGAGGACGGTTGTCCGAAGAGACGGGATTCGGGAGGCGGAATTAGGGATTCGGAAAAGCGCGATGCAGCGGGCCTGCAGCTTTTACCGAACCCCGAATATCCAATCCCGGCTTTCAACAGACGAATGTCTGGTCATCCCGGACGACGTCATCAGACGTCGTGGTTGTCGGTGTACGGCAGCAGCGAGAGGAAGCGCGCGCGCTTGATCGCGGTGGCCAGCTGACGCTGGTAGCGGGCCTTGGTGCCGGTGATGCGGCTCGGCACGATCTTGCCGTTCTCGGTGACGTACTGGCGCAGGGTGTTGAGATCCTTGTAGTCGATCTCCTTCACGTCTTCGGCAGTGAAGCGGCAGAACTTGCGGCGGCGGAAAAACTTGGACATGTCTGTGCTCCTGATCAATCGTCGCTATCGCGATCGTTGTCGCGGTCGTCGCCGCGGCCGCGGCCTTCGCCGTCACCCTCGTCGTCACGGCGGCGGGTGGACTTGGCGTCGTCCTTTTCCTTCGACTTCAGGATGAAGGACGGCTCGGTGTCGGCCTCGTCGCGACGGATCACCAGGTGGCGCAGCACGGCGTCGTTGAAACGGAAGCCCGACTCCAGCTCGTTCAACGCGTTCTGGCTCACTTCGATGTTGAGCAGCACGTAATGTGCCTTGGCCAGGTTGACGATGGGATAGGCCAGCTGGCGGCGGCCCCAGTCTTCCAGGCGGTGGATCTTGCCGCCGTCGGTCTCGATCAGCGCCTTGTAGCGCTCGATCATCGCCGGGACCTGCTCGCTCTGGTCCGGATGGACCATGAACACGACTTCGTAATGACGCAGGGTCATTGTGGTTTGACTCCTTGTGGATGCGGCCTTGCGGCCTCGCAGCCTCCCGCCGGTGCGGTGAGGCAAGTGTCCTGCCGGCGCCTGTTGGAGCGCGGACAGAAGCGGAATTGTATGCGGGACGGGGAGTTGGGCGCAAGAGCAGGCCGATGACCGGAAACGGGCCCCGCGTGTCACCCCACCCGGCTCAGCCCACCGTGAAGCTCTCGCCGCAGCCACATTCGCCGGTGGCGTTGGGGTTGTGGAACACGAAGCTGGCGTTGAGGCCCTGCCGCTGGAAGTCGATCACCGTGCCATCGACCAGGGCCAGGCTCTTGTCGTCGACGACCAGCGGCAATCCATCCACCTCGACCAGCCGGTCGCCTTCGCCGATCGCCTCGGCCAGGTCGACCACGTAGGCGAAGCCGGAACAGCCGCTGCGCCGGACCCCGAAACGCACGCCGGCCGCGGCCGGCGTGCCGGCGAGGAAGTGGCGCATGCGTTCGTTGGCGGCGGGGGTGATGGTGATGCTCATGACTAATCGATCCAGCGTGTGACGGATGCCCGGGAAGGTCGCGGCACGGGCAACGGCTACATTATCATGCCGGTTTGGCCTTGCGCGCCGCCGCGCATGCGCCGTTCATCATCATTGCGCGCCGACATGCGGCGCTTCAGCAGGAGTTTCAACCGATGGCCGTGGTCAGTGTGAAGCAGGCTCTTTCCGGCAAGTTCGACGCCGGCAGTGCGGTGACCGTGCGCGGCTGGGTGCGCACCCGCCGCGATTCCAAGGCCGGGCTGTCCTTCGTCAGCGTCACCGACGGCTCCTGCTTCGATCCGATCCAGGTGGTGGTGCCCTCCACCCTGGCCAACTACGAGAGCGAGGTGAAGCACCTCACCGCCGGCGCCGGCGTGATCGTCAGCGGCACGCTGGTACCGTCGCAGGGCAAGGGCCAGGCCTTCGAGATCCAGGCCAGCGGGGTGACCGTCACCGGCTTCGTCGACGATCCGGAAACCTACCCGATCCAGCCCAAGCAGCACACCATGGAATTCCTGCGCGAGGTAGCCCACCTGCGCCCGCGCACCAACCTGTTCGGCGCGGTGACCCGGGTGCGCCACACCATGATGACGGCGATCCACCGCCACCTCACCGAACAGGGCTTCTTCTGGATCAACACGCCGATCATCACCACCTCGGATGCCGAGGGCGCCGGCGACATGTTCCGGCTGTCCACGCTGGACCTGGCCAACCTGCCACGCGACGACAAGGGCAAGATCGACTTCCGCAAGGATTTCTTCGGCCGCGAGGCGTTCCTCACCGTGTCCGGCCAGCTCAACGTCGAGGCGTACGCGCTGGCGATGAGCAAGGTCTACACCTTCGGCCCCACCTTCCGCGCCGAGAACTCCAACACGCCGCGCCACCTGGCCGAGTTCTGGATGGTCGAGCCGGAGATCGCGTTCGCCGACCTCGCCGCCAACGCCGACTGCGCCGAGGCCTTCCTCAAGGCGATCTTCAAGGCCGTGCTGGAGGAACGACCGGACGACATGGCGTTCTTCGCCGAGCGCGTGCTGCCGGAGGCGATCAGCCGGCTGGAGACGTTCATCGCCCAGCCGTTCGAGCGCATCGACTACACCGAGGCGGTGGACATCCTGAAGCGGTCGGGCCAGAAGTTCGAGTACCCGGTAGCCTGGGGCATCGACCTGCAGACCGAACACGAGCGCTACCTCGCCGAGAAACATATCGGCCGTCCCGTGGTCGTAATGAACTACCCCGAGGCGATCAAGGCGTTCTACATGCGGCTGAACGACGACGGCAAGACGGTGGCGGCGATGGACGTGCTGGCGCCGGGCATCGGCGAGATCATCGGCGGCAGCCAGCGCGAGGAGCGGCTGGACTACCTCGACCGGCGCATGGCGCAGTTCGGCCTCGATCCCGTGACTTATGGCTGGTACCGCGACCTGCGCCGTTATGGCACGGTCCCCCATGCGGGCTTCGGCCTCGGCTTCGAGCGCCTGCTGGTGTACGTATGCGGCCTGGCCAACATCCGCGACGCCATTCCCTACCCCCGTGCCGCCGGGACGGCCGAATTCTGAGCAGCCCATCCGCCATGCCGTCCAGACTCTCCGCCACCGTCGCCGCACTGGCCCTGACCGTCCTGCTGGGCGGCTGCCACAGCGCCAAGGCGCTGCTGCCGCCGAACCTGCGGCCGCCCTCGGAGAACACCGGCGACGCGCTGAAGCTGGCCCGGCTGCAATTGATGCAGGCCTCGCCGTGCTGCAGCAGCTTCGCCGACTTCTCCTATCGCAGCATGCTGCCGTGGCAGCCGCAGAAGTTCGTGCTGGGCAGCGGCAGCATGGTGGCCAACCTCAACGGCACGCAGAGCTACTTCCTCGCCTTCCGCCTGCCCACCGACGTGAAACTGCCGTACCAGGTCGCCCTGAAATCGGAATTGAACGGGCGCTGGCTGCACGCCAGCTACCTGTTCGCGCCCACCATCGTGCTGCTGGACGAGGGTTTCCAGCCGATCCGCTCCGAGGACATCGGCCTGTGCGAGCACATGGGCTGGAGCGACGAAAGCTCCGGCGCGTTCGGCAGCTTCAAGATCGACAACCAGCAGGCGCGCTACCTGCTGGTCTACAGCTCGGCCGAACAGCAGGCGGGCAAGACCTACTGGGAACAGTCGCCCGCCTCGATCTCCACTTCCAGCGCGGCGTCGCTGCAGATGAACTCCACCGGCAGCTTCAGCATCCCGCATGGCCCCGATGGCACGTTGTGGGTCGGCAAGATGAACAAGACCTACGAAAACGCCCTTGCCAACGCGATCTGCAAGAAGGCCGCCAAGGGCGACGGCGTGCTCAACACCCTGCGTACCGCCTTGCCGCTGCCGTGGAGCGGTGACAACGGCAAGCCCAACCATCACGGTTCGCCATGATCGCCCTCTATCTCGCCCTGCTGGCGAGCGGTATCGGCCTGTTCGTGCTTTCGTACGTCGCGCCGTTCCGGGTCGCCGCCCTGCTGCGCCGGCGCTACCCGGAGCACTGGCAGATCATCGCCCCGCCGGAGCACGGCGGGCTCTCGGGTTTCCGCATCTGGGCCCGCATGCAACAGGTGCTGCGCTCGCCGGCGCTGCCGGCCCTGGACGATGCGGCCATCGACCGCTGGCGTGGCGTATGGCGCTACAGCCAGTGGCTGGGCTGGCTATGCTGGCTCGGCGCGCTGGCGATGCGCCTGTGGCTGCACTGAGCAACCGGGGGATGTGACCATGCAACTGGATCTGACGGGTCGCCACGCGCTGGTCTGCGGTGCCTCGCAAGGCATCGGCCGTGCCAGCGCGATCGAGCTGGCCGGGCTTGGCGCCAGCGTCACCCTGCTGGCGCGCTCGAGCGATACGCTCGAGACCGTCGCCGGAAGCCTGCCGCGGACCCACGCCGCGCAGCGGCACGACTGGCGCAGCGTCGACATGCTGGACACCGCCCGCCTGCAGGCAACCGCGACGGAACTCGCCGCCGGCGCTCCGGTGCATATCCTGGTCAACAACAGCGGCGGCCCCCCGGGCGGCCCGGCCTGCAGCGCGGAGCCCGCGGCCTTCGAGGCGGCGTTCCGCCAGCACCTGCTGGCCGGCCAGGTGCTGCTGCAGGCGCTGCTGCCCGGCATGCGCGAGAGCGGCTACGGCCGCATCGTCAACGTGATCTCCACCTCGGTGAAGGAACCGATCGCCGGGCTCGGCGTATCCAACACCGTGCGCGCCGCGGTCGCCGGCTGGGCCAAGACCCTGTCCGCCGAACTGGCCGCCGACGGCATCACGGTCAACAACGTGCTGCCCGGCTACACCCGCACCCAGCGCCTCGACGGATTGCTTGCCGCGCAGGCCGCGGCCAGCGGACGCAACGAGGACGCGATCGCCCAGGCCATGCTGGCCTCGGTGCCGGCCCGCCGCTTCGGCGAAGCCGGTGAAGTGGCCGCGGTGATCGCGTTCCTGTGCACGCCTGCGGCCGCCTACGTCAACGGCGTCAGCATCGCGGTGGATGGCGGCCGCACCCGCGCGCTGAGTTGAGCCACTCGTCCCGCACCTCCCGCTTTTCCACTCGCTTCCCGCTTGCGCATACGCCGGCGTCCGGTGCAATTGCGGCACGCTGGTTTTAAGCTTGCACCGATGTCCATCCCGCGCCTAGCCAACCTGATCGACGGCCGCCTGCAGGCGCCGCAGCGCGACGCATGGCTGGACGTGCATGAACCGGCCACCGGCGCGGTGTTCGCCCATTGCCCCGATTCCGGCGCATCCGACGTCGCCGCTGCGGTGGCCGCCGCCGCTCGCGCCGCTCCAGGCTGGGCCAGTACGCCGGTCGAGCAGCGGGCGCGCCTGCTGCAGCGGCTGGCTGACCTGGTCGAGGAGCGGCTGGAGGAGTTCGCCGCGCTGGAATCGCGCGACAGCGGCAAGCCGCTGGGCCTCGCGCGCCGGCTCGACATCCCGCGCGCGGTCAGCAACCTGCGCTACTTCGCCGCCGCGATCATCGGCTGGGGCAGCGAATCGCACGCGATGGAAGCCGGCCCCACGGGCGCCGGCGCGATCAACTACACCTTGCGCCAGCCGCTCGGCGTGGTCGGCTGCATCAGCCCGTGGAACCTGCCGCTGTACCTGTTCACCTGGAAGATCGCGCCGGCCCTGGCCGCCGGCAACACGGTGGTAGCCAAGCCGTCGGAAGTGACACCGTGCACCGCCGCCCTGCTCGGCGAGCTGAGCATCGAGGCCGGTTTCCCGCCCGGCGTGCTGAACATCGTGCAGGGCCGCGGGCCCGGCGTCGGCCAGGCGATCGTCGAGCATCCCCGGGTCAAGGCGGTCTCCTTCACCGGCAGCACCGCCACCGGCGCGCACATCGCCGCCACCGCAGCCGCACAGTTCAAGAAGATCTCGCTGGAGATGGGCGGCAAGAATCCGGCGATCGTGTTCGCCGACGCCGATCTTTCCGACGCGAACCTGGACACCATCGTGCGCTCGGGCTTCGCCAACCAGGGCGAGATCTGCCTGTGCGGCTCGCGCCTGCTGGTGCAGCGGTCGATCTACGACACCTTCCGCCAGCGTTATCTGGCGCGCGTGCAGGCGCTGCGCGTGGGCGACCCGCGCGACGCCGGCAGCGACCTCGGCGCGATGGTCTCGCGGGCGCACTACGACAAGGTGCTCGGCTGCATCGAACAGGCTCGCGCCGAAGGCGGCCGCGTGCTGTACGGCGGTGAATCGATCAAATTGCCCGGCCGCTGCGCCGACGGCTGGTTCATCGCGCCGACCGTGATCGAAGGCCTGCCGTCCGCGTCGCCGACCAACCAGCAGGAGATCTTCGGCCCGGTGGTCAGCCTGATCCCGTTCGAGGACGAGATGGAGGCGCTGGCGATCGCCAACGACAGCCGCTACGGCCTGGCCGCCTCGCTGTGGACGCAGGATCTCTCACGCGCGCACCGGCTTGCCGGCCGGCTCGAGTTCGGCATCGTGTGGATCAACTGCTGGCTACTGCGCGACCTGCGCACGCCGTTCGGCGGCGCCAAGCAATCCGGGCTCGGCCGCGAGGGCGGCAACGAGGCGCTGCACTTCTTCACCGAGCCGAAAAACGTCTGCATCGCCTACGGCGCGTCGTCCGTACACCCCTAGGGCGCGCGAGTGCGCGGGCCCCATACCCGGAATCCCGATGAACTCACTGAAAGACCTGCTCGCCAACAACCGCCGCTGGGCCGCACAGGTCACCGCGCAGGATCCGACCTTTTTCGAGCAGCTCTCGCAGCAGCAGGCGCCACGCTACCTGTGGATCGGCTGCTCGGACTCGCGCGTGCCAGCCACCCAGATCGTCGACCTGCCGCCGGGCGAGATCTTCGTGCATCGCAACGTCGCCAACGTGGTGGTGCATACCGACCTCAACGCGCTAAGCACGATCCAGTTCGCGGTCGACGTGCTGCAGGTGAAGCACATCCTGGTGGTGGGCCACTACGGCTGCGGCGGCGTCGGCGCGGTGCTGAAGGAAAGCCGGCTGGGCCTGATCGACAACTGGCTGCGGCACATCACCGACATCGCCATGAAGCATGCCGACAAGCTCGATCCGGCGCAGTCATTCGCGATGCGCCATGCGCACCTGTGCGAACTGAACGCACTGGAACAGGCGCTCAACGTGTGCCACACCACCGTGGTGCGCGAAGCGTGGGAGCGCGGCCAGCAGTTGGCGGTGCACGCCTGGATCTACGGCCTGGACAACGGCCACATCCACGACCTGGGCCTCGACGTGCGCAGCCGTGAGCAATTGCCCGAGGCCTACCACCAGGCGATAACCCAGCTGACCCGTCGCTGGGAAGGTGCTGCATGAGCGACGACAGCATCCGCACCGATGCCGCCCCCGCGCCGGTCGGCGCCTACCCGCACGCGCGGCGCGCCGGCAACCTGCTTTTCCTGTCCGGCGTCGGCCCGCGCCAGCCGGGCAGCAACGCGATCCCCGGCAACGTCCACGACGCGGGCGGCCGGCTGGTCGGCTACGACATCGAGGCGCAGTGCCGGCAGGTGTTCGCCAACGTGCGGGCGGTGCTGGAAGCCAGCGGGGTGCACTGGGAGGATCTGGTCGACGTCACCGTGTTTCTCACCGACATGAAGCGCGACTTCGCCGCCTACAACCGGCTTTACGCCGAGTATTTCGCCGGTGTCGGCGCCTGCCGCACCACCGTGGGCATCGACACGCTGCCCACGCCGATCGCGATCGAGCTGAAGTGCGTCGCCTTGATCCCGGCACGCGATCCGCAAAGATAGACACCCCGCCGGCTTGCGCCGGCAGGGTTCCGATTCACCGCGAGCCGGTCAATCAGCCAGCCGTCGACGCCGCGGCCGGAGCAGCTTCGGCTGCGGGCTTGGCGCTCTTGTGGCTGTGATGCTTGTGGTGCGACTTCTTGTGATGCATGGCCTTCGGTGCATCGGCCTTGGGTGCCTCGGTGGCAGCCGGTGCGGCAGCCGGAGCCGGGGTTGAGGCCGGGGCCGCCTGCTGCGCGGGAGCCGCGGCAGCCTGGGCCAACACGGAACCGGAAAGCGCCACGCCAGCCACCAGCAGGGAAGCAAACAGAACTTTACGCATCATGATGTCGAGCCTCGGACTAATGAGTTATCGCGAACCCGGCCGGAACCCGGCAACTCGGGTGGCGCGACGGGACCGACGATGCGACGCTCACGGGATACTGAAACTGAACAGGTTGCGGGATGCGCTGTGCGACGGTCGCGCAGGATCTTGACTTTCGCTTCGTCCGATCCTTGTCGCAATTACTTGCGAACGGCCAGACAGGTCCGCAGCAACTGGCCGATCAACGCCTGCACCTCCGGCGCCTTCGCCTCGTCGTAGGCGAAGCTGTCCTCATCCATGTAATTGAGCTGTGCCAACTCCAGTTGCACGGCCTGCACGCCGGCGGACGGACGGCCATAGTGGCGCGTGATATAGCCGCCCTTGAAGCGGCCATTGACGGCAACACTGAAGCGCGACTGCGCTTCCAGGCAGGCCTGCAACTGCTCCTGCAGCGCCGCGCCGCAACTCGCCCCGGCCGCCGTGCCCAGGTTGAAATCCGGCAGGCGGCCCTCGAACAGCATCGGCACCCGACTGCGGATCGAATGCCCTTCCCACAGCACCGCATGGCCATGCTCGGCGCATAGCCTTGCAAGTTCTTGCGATATGGCCTGGTGATAGGGTTGCCAGAAGTCGTTTATCCGCCGTTTAACTTCCGCTGCATCCGGCTCGTTCCCTTCCAGGTACAGCGGCTCGCCGTCGAAGCCGATCGTCGATGCCAGGCCGGTTTCGCGCTGCCCCGGGTACAACGCGTGGCCGTCGGCGGGGCGGTTCAGGTCGATCACGTAGCGCGAGGCCTTCGGCCTCAGCACGCTGGCGCCCAGCGCCTGCGCCAGCGGTTCGTACAACCGGCCCACGTGCCAGTCGGTGTCGGGCGAGCGGCGCGCCGCCGGATGCATCCGTGCGGCGATGTCGTCGGGAATGAAGCTGCCGTCGTGCGGCAGGCTGATCAACAGCGGCACGCGGCCGCGCCGCAAGGTGAAGGTATCCATCGGCGCATTGTAGCCGCTGGGAAATCGGCACCTGGACTCCCCCTCGGTCCGGCCAGCGCCGCGAAACCGCTACAGGCGGAAGCGTGCCGGCGCGTAAGGCGTCGCATCGATGGCGGCCGGCGCGCCGGCGAGCATCGCCGCAACGAGTTCGCCGGTCGCCGCCGACATGCTGACGCCGAGCATGCCGTGCGCGGTGGCCAGCAGCAGGTTCGACCATCGCGTGCTGGGCCCGATGATCGGAATCTCGTCCACGCTCATCGGTCGCCAGCCCCACCACTCCTCCTGCAGCTCGGGCCCCTCCGGCTCGTGCAGGCCGGTGGCCGCGCCACGCCGCAAGGCATCGAGCCGGGTGCGATTGAGGCCTTCGGCGTAACCGGAGAACTCCATCGTGCTGCCCAGCCGGTAGCCGCTGCGCCAGGTGGTGACGCAGACCGACGCCTCGCGCAACACCAGTGCGTGCCGTGGCGCGCGGGCCGGCCGCGTATAGGTCAGCGAATATCCTTTGCCAGGCTGCATCGGCAGGCGCAGGCCCAGCTGCTTCGCCAGCAGCGGCGACCATGCGCCCAGCGCCAGCACCACCCGCTCGCCCTGGAATGCGCCGCGGCTGCTGTACACCGTGTCGATGCGGCCATGGCCAGCGTCGAACCGCTCGACCCGCGCGCCGCTCTCGATCACGCCGCCCAGCTCGACCACCCGCCGCGCCAACTCGGCCGCGTAGCGGTCCGGCCGCAACCGCGCGTCGCCGGGATGGTACAGCCCGCCCGCCACGCCCGGCTTCAGCGCCGGCTCCATTGACTCGACCTGCTCGCCGCGCAGGCGCTGCACCTCGATGCCGCAGCGTTCCAGCACGGCGACATGCTCGCGTTCGTCCGCCGCCAGTTTTCGCGCGGTGCGGTAGACGTACAACTCGCCCTCCTCGGCGAATTCGCAGTCGAGGCCTTCCCCGCGGACCAGCTCGGCCAGCAGCTGGCGCGAGCGCTGCAGGATCGCCGCCCGCGCCGTGGCCGCGGCAGCGAAGTCGCGCCAGTTGCAGTGCCGCGCGAAACCCAGCAGCCAGCGCAGCCGCGGACCGTCGAAGCGGGGGTTGAGATACAACGGGGCATCGGCGCTCAGCATCGAACGCAGCGCCATGCCGACCACTCCCGGCATCGTCAGCGGCGGCGCATGGCTGGGCGTGATCGTGCCGCAATTGCCGTGCGAACTGCCGCAGCCGGGCGTGCCCTGTTCCAGCACCCGCACGCGGGCGCCCGCCTTCAGCAGGAACAGCGCGCTCGCCAGGCCGATGACGCCGCCGCCAAGGATCAACACGTCGCTGCGCGAAGTATTCATGCACCCATTGTAGCCAGCCGGGCCGGAACCGCCCGCCTCCGCACGCTTGCGCGGCTGGTGAGCCACGCCATGCCTTCCCTGCTGCCTCGCCCGTGCGCGCCCGGATCCAGCCGCTCGCCGCCGCGGCCGCCGAGCCGGTACTTGCCCGGCGGCGGGTCCGGGGAGCACGCTGGGCGCAAACCGTTCCGAGGCCTGGCCATGCCGAAGCAGAGGCTCTTCCCGCTGGCTTTCATCGCGATGTGCCTCGCAGCATCATCGAGAGCCCCCGCGCTGGCACAGGATTACAGCCCGGCTGCGGTCGACATGTTCCGTGGCCTGAAACAGCAGCCCAACGATCTGGCCCGCTACGACTACCTGTTCGGCGCGATACCGAAACTTCCGGTCAACGACCAGCAACTGGCGATGCAGATGTTCGCCTCGGTCGAGAACGAACTGGGGCTCTACAACGAGGCTCTCCACGACTTTCCGCTGAAGAGCCGCGTCAAGCCGGACACCACCCTGCCGACGCCAAGCGAGTGGAAGGCCGCCGATGCCGCCGAGGCCATCGCCAGGCTGGCCTCCGACCGCCGGCTGGTCCTGATCAACGAGGCGCACCACGACGCCCATACCCGGCTCTTGACACTGGCCCTGCTGCCCCGCCTGCGCGCGCTCGGGTTCGACTATTTTGCCGTCGAGGCCCTCTCGGGCAAGGACGACCGGCTGGCGCAACGCGGCTATCCGGTCGAGGAAAGCGGCACGATGTACCTGCACGAACCCGTCTACGGCGAGATCGTGCGGACCGCGCTCAAGCTGGGCTTCATCCTGGTTGCCTACGATGCGGACGCCGGCGCGACGCAGGACCGCGAGGCCGGCCAGGCGAACAATCTCTATCGGGAAGTATTCGCCAGGGACCCCCACGCCAAACTCTTCGTGCATGCCGGCTACGCGCACATCGACAAGGCGAGGGGGCGTCTCGGCAAGGCCCAGCCGATGGCCATGTACCTGCAGCGGCTGAGCGGCATCGAGCCGTTGTCGATCGACCAGACCCAGTTCCGCGAGCAGATCCCCCCGGAGCAGGACGCCTACCGGCAACTGGTCACGGACTTTCCGCCCGACGGCCCCATCGTGCTGGTCAACCGCAGCACCGGCCAGCCCTGGAGCGCCCAGCCCGGCCTGTACGACGTCAACGTGTTGCTGCCCCCCGCCGACACCGGCGGCGTCCAGAGCGGTTTCATCCAGCCCCTGACGACCGTGCACGACGCCGACCGCGACCAGCTCCAGCTGGTGCGCCGCCTCGAAAAGCTGCGCCCCGCCTGGCTGACGCTGCGCGGCGAACGCATCCCGTATGCGATCGGCACCACGCTGTGCAGGACGACCTTCCCCTGCGTCGTCGACGCCCATTACAGCGACGAGCCCGACGAGGCCGTCGCCGCCGACCGCTACGCGTTCATGCAGGGCGATGCGACAAGCCGGCTGTATCTGCGCCCGGGCAGTTATCGCCTGCGCGCGCGGGATATCCGCGGCCGGACCTTGTCCCGGCAGGTCATTACCGTCGGCAAGCGCTGAGGCTGCCCTTGATACGGGCCTCCGGAATGCCTCCCGCAATCAAAATATCCGAGCGGTTTCGATCCACGCCGGCCATGCGCGTGCCGGTGCGGTTCAACCTGACGTCGCTTGCGGATGGATCGGCGGAGGCAAAGCTGACAAGTTGAATTCAAAAAACACGGAAGCGAATTGATTTGCATGTGAATTATTGAATTGATAACCTCGGCGCACTCCACGCCGAGGCTATCCCGTGAGTCCGCAGCCCGTCGCCCGATTCGCCCAGTCGCTGCCACGGCTCGCGCGCGCGGCGTGGCTGCTCACGGTGATCGCCTTGCTGTCCGCCTGCGCCGGCAGCCCGCATCGGCGCCAGCCTGCCGGAACCTCGCATTCGACACTCGCCGACCTGCCGCCACGCGCGCCTTCCGCCGCCAGTGCCGGCGAGGCGAACGACATCCTGTTCCGCGCGATCGGCCTGGTCGGCACGCCATACCGCTGGGGCGGCAACACGCCCGCCGGCGGCTTCGACTGCAGCGGCCTGGTCGATTACATCTACCGCACCGCCGCCGGCATCAGGTTGCCGCGCACCTCGTCCGACATGGCCGCGATGGACGGCCGCAAGGTGCGCCAGATGACCCAGCTGGCCAGCGGCGACCTGGTGTTCTTCGCCATCGGCGGGGCGATCAGCCACGTGGGGGTTTACGTCGGCAAGGGCCGCTTCGTGCATGCGCCGAACAGCGGCGGCACGGTGCGGCTGGACGACATCGACGGGCCGTACTGGGGAAGCCATTTCGCCTATGGCAAGCGGGTGCTGGATTGAGGCTGGCTTGCGGCCGCTTTGCGCGACCGGATGCGAGGAGCGGGGTATGAAGCGAACCTCGGCTCCCACTCCAACGCTCCCCTGCAGGGGGTGGGGGCAAACGAAACGGCGCCCGAAGGCGCCGTCGGTTTTACTCGATGAAGCGCACTTCAGTGCGCTTCGGCACCCGGCGCGTGGGCGTGGCCGTGCTGGATCTCTTCCTCGGTGGCCTCGCGCACTTCGCCGATGGCGACGTCGAAATGCAGCGTCTTGCCGGCCATCGGGTGGTTCAGGTCGACGTCGACCGCGCTCATGCCGACCTTGTGCACGGTCACCGCGCGTTGCCCGCCGTTCTTCAACTGCAGCACGGTGGTCATGCCCGGCTTGAGGCGGCCGGCCTGCGTAAAATATTTCTTCGACATGCGCTGGATCTGGCCTTCCTGACGCTCGCCGTAACCCTCGGCCGGCGCCACGTCCACGCTCAGCGACTCACCGGCCTCGTGGCCGTCCAGCGCCGCCTCCAGCCCGGGAATCAGCTGGCCGTGGCCGAGCAGTATCCACAGCTGCTCGTCGCGGTCGTGCGAGCTCTCCACCTTCTCGCCATCCACCGTCAACGTGTAATGGATCGCGATGACCTTGTCCTTGCCAGCCTTCATTGCCTGTCTCGTCGGGAATCAAACTGCGAATTCTAGCAGCCGGCGGCCCCTCCGGTACCGGCAACGCAGGTTGCTGCGGCACAACATTGACTCACCCGCCCCGACTCGCAGTTTTTCGCGGATCGGTACACCACGCCCCCCGCGAGGATCGAGCGATCGGCAGACACTGCAGGCGCGTACGACTCCGGGGGCCGAGGCAGACGCCGTCTACCCGACCGCCTGGGAGGGCCGCTTGCCGCTACGCTGCTGGGCGCCATCGGCCTGATCGCCAGGTCCGGCGCCTATGCCGCCACCCCACGCGAGTGCAAGCCCAGGCCACGGGCTAGATCGCCCCGACCGCGAGGGCCGGCTGCATCGGCCTCGACGTTCAACTCCGGCGGCTGCGGCGCGGCCAGTGCCGCCGGCGACTACGGCTACTCGCACACCGATGTGGCGGCGGCGTTCGACCCCGTCGGCGTGACCTGCCGGTAACCGGAGCGGCAGCAACCCGCGAGGGCCGGCCCGACGGGCCGGCCCTCGTCTCCGGTGCAGGCGCAAGTTCGACAAAGCCGGCCGCGTCGATGACACTGCACGCGTGATGCAACCGCCATGGCGCGATGGACCGGTATCTTTCCATGGCGCACCACGGGAAACGTCCGGGCGGAGATCCGCGAGTCGCCACCGCCAGGAAACCGGAACCGGATGAACCGTCTTGCCCGCCAGCGCATCGCCAGCCTGTACGACGGCCGTCTGCAGCGCTGCTACGTCCGGACCAAGCTGGCCAGCGATCCGGTCTACGCCGCCGTCACCGCGCTCGTGGCGGGCAGCGCGTTGCCGCTGCTCGACATCGGTTGCGGCATCGGCCTGCTCGGACAGTATCTGCATGCGCACGGACATGCCCTGCCCTACCTCGGAGTGGACCACGACCCGCGCAAGATCGCCGCCGGCCGGCGTGCCGTGCAACGCGCCGGGCTGGCCGCGACGATGGGCCTGCATCGCGCCGACGTGACCGAACTGCCGACGACGCGCGGCCATGTCGCGCTGCTCGACGTGCTGCACTACCTGCCGGCCGGGCGCCAGCGCGAGCTGCTGCAGGCCGCCACCCGGCACCTCGCGGCGCAGGGCCGCCTGGTCATCCGCAACGTGCTGCGCGAGGACAACTGGCGCTTCCATGCCACCCGGGTCGAGGAGTTCTTCCTGTCCAGCTCCGGCTGGATTCCCGGCGGCGCCCAGCACTATCCGACAGCCGCCGAAGTGTGCGCCTCCCTCAGGGATGCCGGGCTCGACGTGCGCATCGAGCCGCTGCGCGGGCTCACTCCGTTCAACAGTTACCTGATCGTGGCGCAGCCGACGGGATCCGACGGCGGATTCCCGCCATGATCCGGTCGACTAGGCCCTGCGTTGGCCGAAGCCCACGCCGCGCGCCTCCGGCCCCAGCCACAGCAGTACCGCCAGCAGCAGCGCCACCAGCACCATCCACAATGCCATCGCGAACGCCAGGTCGCCGCCATGCCGTTGCGCCAGCCAGGCCTGCGCGGTAGCGGTAACCGCCGCCAGCAGGTTGCCCATCTGGTAGGCAAACCCCGGCAAGGTGCCGCGCACCGCTTCCGGCGACAGCTCGTTCAGATGGGTCGGCACCACGCCCCAGGCGCCCTGCACCATCACCTGGATCAGGAACGCGCCCAGCCCCAACAGGATCAGCGAGCCGCCGTACATCCACAGCGGAATCACCGGTATCGCCAGCAAGGCGGCGATCATCATCGCCCGGCGCCGGCCGATCCGCTCCGACAGCGCGCCGAAATACAGGCCGCCCGCCAGCGCGCCGAGATTCAGCAGCGCCACCAGCACGAAGGCCGTGGCGGAGCCGGTGGGCAGGTGCAGGCTGGTCTCCTCGAAGGTGTGGTACATGTCCTGCGAGCCATGGCTGAACATGTTGAACGCCATCATCAGCAGCATCAGGTAGACCGCCAGCTTCCAGTGCCCGCGCATCGCCTCCAGCAGGCCGGGGCGCTGCGCCGCCCGCGCGCCTTCCTTCCATATCGCCGATTCCGGCACCTTGCGGCGGATGTACAGCACCAGCAGCGCCGGCAGCGCGCCGACCACGAACAGGCCGCGCCAGCCGATGTGGTCGACCAGCAGCCAGTTCGCCAGGGCAGCGAGGAAAAAGCCGCACGGGTAGCCGCTCTGCAGCAGGCCCGACACCGCGCCGCGGGCCTTCGCCGGTATCGACTCCATCGCCAGCGAGGCGCCGATGCCCCATTCGCCGCCCATCGCGACGCCGAACAGGAAGCGCAACACCAGCAAAGCGGTGAGCGACGAGGCGAATGCCGTGGCGAGCTCGAACAGCGAGAACAGGACCACGTCGAGCATCAGGATCGGCCGCCGCCCGAAGCGGTCGGCCAGCCGCCCGAACAGCAGCGCGCCCAGCGGCCGTGCCGCCAGGGTCAGGAACAGCGCATAGGTGATCCTGGTCGTGCCCACGTCGAACTCCTTCGCCACGGTGACGATGACGAAGGTCAGCAGGAAATAGTCGAACGCATCCAGCGTCCAGCCCAGGAAACTGGCCAGCACCGTATGCCGCTGGGTGGCATCGAGTTCACGCAAGGGCGCAAACAGGGACATCGGCCTCTCCTCGAATAAGATGTCGCGCAGCGGGCGCGCCCGCGACGATGGTACCGTGCAGCCGATGGCGCAGGCGGCCGCCAACGCCGATAACCGGATCCGGTGGATTCGCATCGGTTCGACGCCAGCCGGGTCGTGGCGCGGCCGCCTCACTGAATCGATATCCGTGCACCGTTCAGCCTGATGCCGCGCCATCGCACGGTGCGCCGGCGAATCGGCTATACTCGCCGGCGCAGTCATCACCTTGGCTGCTGCGACGCACCGTCGCCCCCTTTCCCTTAGTCTGCAACACGGTATGAACACTCCGGGTTGCTCAGGAGTGTTACATGT
This sequence comes from Rhodanobacter sp. FW101-FHT13A11, assembly GCF_058790335.1. Taxonomy (NCBI): domain Bacteria; kingdom Pseudomonadati; phylum Pseudomonadota; class Gammaproteobacteria; order Lysobacterales; family Rhodanobacteraceae; genus Rhodanobacter; species Rhodanobacter sp. FW101-FHT13A11. The sequence goes on from NZ_JBYTCN010000009.1 coordinate 108,879, forward strand.
CCTTCGATTCGCTGGGCCTTGCGCCCGCGTTGCTGCGTGCGCTTGCCGATTACGGTTACACCCAGCCCACCCCCATCCAGGCCGCCGCGATCCCCGCCGCGCTGGAGGGCCACGACCTGCTCGCCGCCGCCCAGACCGGCACCGGCAAGACCGCCGCGTTCGCGCTGCCGCTGCTGCAGAAGCTCTCGACCAGCGGCCAGACCCTGACCCGCCGCCCGCGCGCGCTGGTGCTCACTCCGACCCGCGAGCTGGCCGCCCAGGTGCACGAGAACCTGCGCGACTACAGCAAGCACATCCAGGTCAGCGCCACCACCATCTTCGGCGGCGTCGGCATGGGCCCGCAGATCAACGCGCTGCGCCGCGGCGTCGACATCGTCATCGCCACCCCCGGCCGGCTGCTGGACCACATGCAGCAGCGCACGCTGGACCTGTCCGCGGTGGAGACGCTGGTGCTGGACGAGGCCGACCGCATGCTCGACATGGGCTTCCTGCCGGCGCTGAAGCGGATCCTCGCCGCGCTGCCGAAGAAGCGCCAGACCCTGCTGTTCTCGGCCACCTTCGCCCCGGCGATCAAGGCGCTGGCGCTGGACTTCATGCACAACCCGCGCGAGATCTCGGTCTCGGCGCCGAACACCGTCACCACCCTGGTCAGCCACCAGGTGCACCCGGTAGACGCTTCGCGCAAGCGCGACCTGCTGCTGCACGTGCTGTCGCAGGACAGCCGCCGCCAGACCCTGGTGTTCAGCCGCACCAAGCACGGCGCCGACAAGCTGGTCACCTTCCTCAACGCCTCCGGCCTGCGCGCGGCCGCGATCCACGGCAACAAGAGCCAGAACGCGCGCACCCGCGCATTGAGCGATTTCAAATCCGGCCGCATCACCGTGCTGGTGGCCACCGACATCGCCGCCCGCGGCATCGACATCGAGCAGTTGCCGATCGTGATCAACTTCGACCTGCCGTCGGTGGCCGAAGACTACGTGCACCGGATCGGCCGCACCGGCCGCGCCGGCATGGAAGGTTTCGCGCTGTCCCTGGTCAGCCATGACGAAAGCGGCCTGCTGCACGACATCCGCAAGCTGCTGAAGCAGGACATCGCGATCACGCCGGTAGCCGGCTACGAGCCGTCCGCCCCGCTGCGGCTGGATGCCGGCGCGCCGCGGCCGAAACAGGGCGGTGGCGGCCAGCGTCAGCCATCGCGTGCGCCGCGCCAGGGCAAGACCGCCGGCGCGGCACGGCCGAACGGCTACGCGCCGCAGGGCCGCGGCGAGCATGCCGCCGGCAACCAGCGCCGCCGCACGAACCGCCGCCCGGCCGCCAAGGCCTGATCCGGCCTGCGCGCCCCGACTGCAGGAGCGCACCCTGCGCGCGATAGCTCTGATGCCGGTCAGGGCCAAGAGCTATCGCGCACAGGATGCGCTCCTACAACAGGCCCAATGCTGCCGCGTGATGGCGCAGGTGGTCGTCGATGAAGCTGGCGATGAACCAGTAGCTGTGGTCATAGCCGGCATGCCGGCGCAGCAGCAGCGGCTGCCCCGCCTCGGCGCAGGCCTGGTCGAACAGCTCGGGTTTCAGCTGTGCTTCGAGGAACGGGTCGGCCTCGCCCTGGTCGATCAGGATGCTGCCGCCGAAAGTCTGCAACCGCACCAGCTCGCAGGCGTCGTAGCCGGCCCATGCCGCCGGATCGTCGCCGAGATAGCGCGGCAGCGCCTTCCTGCCCCATGGCACCTGGCTGGGCGCCACGATCGGCGCGAACGCCGATACCGAGCGGTAGCGCGCGGGATGCTTCAGCGCGATGGTCAGGGCGCCGTGCCCGCCCATCGAGTGGCCGCAGATGCCGCTGCGCGCCGTGTCCACCGGGAACCGCGCAGCGATCAGCGCGGGCAGTTCGTCCGCCACGTAGCTGTGCATGCGGAAATGCGCCGACCACGGCGCCGCGGTGGCGTCGACGTAGAAACCCGCGCCCTCGCCGAACTCCCAGTCGCCGGTGGCGCCATCGATACCGGTGCCGCGCGGGCTGGTGTCGGGCATCACCAGCACCAGGCCCAGCTCGGCGGCCAGCCGCTGCGCGCCGGCCTTGATCGTGGCCGTTTCCTCGGTGCAGGTGAGCCCCGCCAGGTAGTACAGCACCGGGCATCTGCCCCGCGCCGCCTGCGGCGGCTGGTACACGGCGAAGCGCATCGGCCCCGCGCAACTCGTCGACGCGTGCCGGTAGAAGCCTTGCACGCCGCCGAAACAGGCCTGCTCGGAGAGAATCTCGATGCCGTCCATCACCACCTGCCCGGGCAAATGCCAATGCCGATCATAAACCGTCCGCCCGGACGCGCCGGTGCAATGCGACGTTCAGCGCTCCTGGTCGGTTGGCCGCATCAGGATCTCGTTGATGTTGACGTGCGGCGGACGCGTCACGCAGAACGCGATCGCCTCGGCCACGTCGCGCGATTGCAGCTGGCGCATGCCGTCGGCCCAGGCGTTGAGCGCATCCCTGGTGGCGGCATGGCCGATGTGGTCGCGCAGTTCGGTCTGCACCACGCCCGGCTCGATCACGCTGACGCGGATGCCGTGCCGGTACACCTCGCGCCGCAGCGCCTCGGAGAACGCCACGACGCCGAACTTGGTCGCCGAATAGGCGGCCGCATTGGGGTTGGCGATGCGCCCGGCGGTGGAGGAGATGTTGACGACGTGGCCGTCGCCGCGCGCCGTCATGCCCGCCAGCGCCGCCTGGGTCGAGGCGATCAGGCTGAGCACGTTCAGCTCCAGCATCTGCCGCCAGCGGCCGAGGTCGGCCTCGGCCACCGGCTCCAGGTACATCACGCCGGCGTTGTTGACGAGGACGTCCAGACGTCCAAAGTGCGCCTCGGTCTCGCGCACCACGCGCTGCGCCTGCGTCTCGTCGAGCAGGTCGGCCTCCAGCACCAGCGGTTCGGCGCCGAGCCCGGCGAGCTGCACGGCGAGCTTATCCAGGCGGTCGCGCCGACGGGCCGTCACCGCCACGCGGGCGCCTTCCTCGGCCAGCGCGATCGCGGTCGCCTCGCCGATTCCCGAGGACGCGCCCGTCACCAGCGCGACCTTCCCCTCCAGACGCTTCGCCATGCCTGAATCTCCTGTGCCTTGAACGCATTACGACGCGGGCCGGGTGCCCGCGGACTGCTACAATAACCCCCATTCTCCCGCACGCCGTCCGGCGTGCCACCCCGAGGTTCCCCCGATGTCATCCCCGTCTCCCGACTCCGCCCCGGCTGCCGCCGGCTTCACCGCGCTCGGGCTGGATCCGAATGTCCTGCGCGCACTGGCCGACGTGGGCTACGAGTCGCCCTCGCCGATCCAGGCCGCCACCATCCCGCCGCTGATGGAAGGACGCGACGTGCTCGGCCAGGCGCAGACCGGCACCGGCAAGACCGCCGCGTTCGCGCTGCCGATCCTTTCGCGGCTGGATCTCAAGCCCGGCAAGCCGCAGGCGCTGGTGCTGGCGCCCACGCGCGAGCTGGCGATCCAGGTGGCCGAGGCGTTCCAGCGCTACGCCACCTACCTGCCCGGCCTGCAGGTGCTGCCGATCTACGGCGGCCAGAGCTACGGCCCGCAGCTGCACTCGCTCAAGCGCGGCGTGCACGTCGTGGTCGGCACGCCGGGCCGCGTGATCGACCACCTGGACAAGCGCACGCTGGATCTGTCCGAGCTGAAGTACCTGGTGCTCGACGAAGCCGACGAGATGCTGCGCATGGGCTTCATCGACGACGTCGAGAAGGTGCTGCAGGCGACCCCGCCCGGGCGCCAGGTCGCGCTGTTCTCGGCCACCATGCCCGCGCCGATCCGCAAGATCGCGCAGCGGCACCTGAAGGAGCCGGTCGAGGTCACCATCAAGTCCTCCACCACCACCGCGGCGAACATCCACCAGCGCTACTGGTTCGTCAGCGGCATGCACAAGCTCGACGCGATGACGCGCATCCTCGAGGCCGAGCCGTTCGACGCGATGATCATCTTCGCGCGCACCAAGCAGGCCACCGAGGAACTCGCCGGGAAGCTGCAGGCGCGCGGCCTGGCCGCCGCGGCGATCAACGGCGACATCGCCCAGCCGCAGCGCGAGCGGGTGATCCAGCAGCTGAAGGACGGCAAGCTCGACATCCTGGTCGCCACCGACGTGGCCGCGCGCGGCCTCGACGTGGAGCGGATCAGCCACGTGCTGAACTACGACATCCCCTACGACACGGAGAGCTACGTGCACCGCATCGGCCGTACCGGCCGCGCGGGACGCAGCGGCGAGGCGATCCTGTTCGTCAGCCCGCGCGAGCGCGGCATGCTGCACGCGATCGAGCGCGCCACGCGGCAGCCGATCGAGCAGATGCAGCTGCCATCGGTCGAGGTGGTCAACGACGTGCGCATCGGCAAGTTCAAGCAGCGCATCAGCGACATGCTGGCGCAGGGCGACCTGGGCCAGTTCCAGCAGCTGATCGAGCAGTACGAGCAGGAGCACAACGTGCCGGCGGTCGAAATCGCCGCCGCGCTGGCGCGCATCGCTCAGGGCGACCAGCCGCTGCTGCTGGCGCCGCCGCCGAAGCGCGAGAAGCACGAAGCGGCCACACGCGAACACAAGCCGCGCGAACGCGATGGCGCCAGCCGCGCGCCGCGCGAACACAAGCCCCACGCGCACGAGAATGCGCCGCCGCGCGAGGGTGCCCACCGCCCGGTGCGCGCGCACGCCACCGAGCAGGGCAAGCGTACCTACCGCATCGAGGTCGGCCACGAGCACGGCGTGAAGCCGGGCAACATCATCGGCGCGATCGCCAACGAGGCCGGCCTGGACAGCCAGTTCATCGGCCGCCTCAGCATCCGCGACCACTACAGCCTGATCGACCTGCCCGACGGCATGCCGAAGGAAGTGTTCGAACACCTGAAAAAGGTGTGGGTGGTGCAGCAGCAGTTGCGCATCCACGAGTGGGACGGCAACGATACCGGCACCAGTGCACCGCCGGCGCACAAGCCGGGCGGTTTCAAGAAGCCCGGCGGTTTCAAGCCGCGGCCCGGTGGTGCCAAGCCGCCGCGGCGCAAGTAGCGACAGCGCGACAGGCAGCGACGACACGGCAGCGGCCGGGTCGCCGCCAACGGGCCACCACCCGGCCCAACCGTCGGACCTCGTCCAGGTCGCGCCATCAAGCCGCGGCTCGATTGGCTTGTGCCCGTTGTCGTGCAACGCTTGCAGGCGAGGAAGCCACGGGCGTTCGTCGCACGCAACGCTGCGTTCCTCGCGGCGATGGCTGCAAACGGCCGGTGCCGCCCCATCATGGTGAGATGGAATTCCACGGAACGTCGCCCATGAGCACCCTGCCCAGCCTGTACGTCTCGCACGGCTCGCCGATGACCGCGCTGCAACCCGGCCTCACCGGCCAGCGGCTGGCCGAGCTGGCCGCTGCGCTGCCACGTCCCAAGGCGATCGTGATAGCCAGTGCGCACTGGCTGTCGCGCCGGCCACAGGTGGGCGCCGCGGCACAGCCGGAAACCATCCACGACTTCGGCGGCTTTCCCGCGCCGCTGTATCAGCTGCACTACCCCGCGCCGGGTGCGCCGGAACTCGCCGAACGCGTCGCCCACTTGCTGGACCAGGCCAACTTGGCGCCGGCCATCGACTCCGAACACGGTCTCGACCACGGCGCGTGGGTGCCGCTGCGCCTGCTGTATCCGCAAGCCGACATTCAGGTGGTGCCGATCTCGATCCAGCCCGAACTCGGCCCCGCGCACCAGTACGCACTGGGCCGGGCGCTGGCGCCATTGCGCGACGAAGGCGTGCTGGTGATCGGCTCGGGCAGCATCACCCACAACCTGCACGACTTCGCTTCCGGCTACAGCGACCAGCGGCAGGCGCCGTACGTGAAGCCGTTCATCGACTGGATCGAGCACAAGCTCGCCGCCGGCGACATCGACGCCTTGCTCGACTACCGCCGCCAGGCACCGTTCGCCGAACGCGCGCACCCAACCGACGAACACCTGCTGCCGCTGTTCGTGGCGCTCGGCGCCGCCGGCACGGACGCCCGTGCGCAGCGGATCGACGCCGGCATCGACATGGGCTTCCTGGCGATGGACATCTACCGCTTCGATTGAAGCCGGAAGGAGCGCCGCTCAGGCGCTCTGCGGCAGCGGCGGCTCGCCGGCATCGAACGGGTCGAGCCAGTCCTCCGGGGTCAGTACAGGCAAGCCATGCGCGAGGCGCGCCTTGTCGCACTGCGGGCTGTCCGCGCCGAACTCCCACGACGGCTGCACCTCGCGGCATACCGACGGCCGCTGCGGGTAGATGCCGCAGTGCGCGGCCTCGCCCACCGTGCCGTGCAAGGCCACGCAGCGCGGCTGCGCGGCGTTGGTGCCGCGCATCGCCAGGCGGTGCGGATCAAGCTTCTCGGTCAACTCCGGCGGCACCTTGCCACCGAGAAAGGCTTCCGCTTCCGACCAGTGAAACGCCACGCGAAAGAACGCGCAGCAGGCACCGCAACGCAGGCAGGGATGTTCCATCGAACCCATCAAGAGCGCCCCGAGGCGCGCAGGAGGCGAATTCTAGAGCAGCGGGCGTTCGGTGCGCAGCAGGGAAGCAAGCGCTACCCCTCCCTGCCCTCCCCTGCCGAGCAGGGGAGGAGATTCCGAAAGCCGACAACCGCTGCGCGGCTGCCGGCCTGGTTACTCATGGCTCGCCGGCGAAGGTATTGCACTGGGCGATGTCGCCGTCCTCGAAGCCGGCCTTGAACCATTTCACCCGCTGCGCCGAGGTGCCGTGGGTGAACGTGTCCGGGCGCACGCGGCCCTGCGCCTGCTGCTGCAGGGCGTCGTCGCCGATGTGGCTGGCGGCGTTGAGCGCCGATTCGATGTCGCCCGGCTGCAGCCAGTTCAGGTCCTTCTGGCTGTGGTTGGCCCACACGCCGGCATAGCAATCCGCCTGCAGTTCCTGCCGCACCGACAGGCCATCGGCACCGTCCATCGGCGCGCCGCGGCGGCGCGCCTCGTCGACCTTGTCGAACACGCCGGTCAGCTTCTGCACGTGATGGCCGACCTCGTGGGCGATCACGTAGGCGCGGGCGAAATCGCCGGAGGAGTGCAGCTCGTCCTGCAACTGCTGGAAGAACGCCAGGTCCAGGTACACCTTCTGGTCGCCCGGGCAGTAGAACGGGCCCACTGCCGTGGTGGCGCCGCCGCAGGCCGTGTTCACGCCGCCGCCGAACAGGTGCAGCTTGGGCTCCACATAGGTCGCCCCGTGCGCCTGGAAGATCTCGCCCCAGGCCTGTTCGGTCGAATGCAGGACCGCGCTGACGAAGGCCTGCTGCTGGGGATCGACCTGGATGGGCTGCCCGGTCTGCGTGGGGGCGCCCGGCTGGGTACCGCCCTGGTCCAGCAGCGCCAGCGGGTTCTTGAAGAAGATCCAGCCCAGCAGCGCCAGTATGACCAATCCGCCCAGGCCCATGCGGCCGCCACCGCCGAAACGCGGGCCGCCGCCGTCACCGCTGTCGATCTCGACGTTGTTGCTGCTGCCGCCTTTTTGCCAATCCATCAGGAACCCCTCGTTGACTGGTGTATGCGCCCCGGCGCTGCACGGCGACGATAACGCGTCGGCCACGGCGGCGCCACGCACTGGCCGCGGTTAAAGTAGGCATCCACCCACGAGGACTCCCGCATGACCCACCTGCCCGCCCTGGTCGCCCTGCTCACCGTGCTGCTGCTGTTCGCCGTCATGTGGGTCGTCGGCCACGCCCGCGGCAAGCACGGGATCAAGGCGCCGGCCACCAGCGGCCATCCCACGTTCGAGCGCGCATACCGGGTGCAAATGAACACCATGGAAAGCGCGGTGATGTTCCTGCCCACGCTGTGGCTGGCGGCGAACTACGGCTTCAGCGGCTGGGCCGGCGTGGCCGGTCTGGTCTGGATCGTCGGCCGCGTGTGGTACGCGCTGGCCTACCTGAAGGATCCCGCCAGGCGTGGCCCCGGCTACCTGGTCGGCATGCTCGGCTGGGCCGTGCTGCTGGTCATGGCCTGCCTCGGCGTGGGCCGGGCGATGCTCGCCGGCTGAATGTCAGCCCAGCAGGCCGGGCGCGATCGCCGCCAGCGTCCACACGCGGTGCGGCACCGCCATCGGCTCGGTGGCGTGGTGGGCGGCCAGCAGGTCAGCCAGTTCGGCATCGAAGCGCTGCGCCCTCGTCTCGTCCAGCGTGGCGCCAATGCCGGCGCTGGCGCGGATGCGGCCGCGCCAGTCGGCGTGGCTGTACGACACGTCCAGGTCGAACGACCAGGTGCGCAGGTCGGTGAAGCCGGCCTCGGCCACGTCCTTCAGCCAGGCCGGGTACAGGCCGCTGCCGCTGTGCATCGTCCACCCGGGGTTGCAGGCGAGGATCAGCCGTTCGGTGTCCTGCACCAGGTTGCCGTTCAGCGGCACCCAGTCGAAATGCGCGATCAGCAGCCGCCCGCCCGGCCGCAGCCACGTGCGCGCCAGTGCCGCGCTGCGCGGACGATCGAACCAGTGCCAGCACTGGCCGGCGGTGATCACGTCGAACGAGGCCGGCGCGAAGTCGGCGTTCTCGACCCGCGCACGCACCTGCTTCACCACGACGCCGGCGGCGCGATCCAGCTCGGCGGCCTGCGCCAGCAGCGGCGCGGAGTGGTCCAGCCCGGTGACCTCGCAGCCACGCAGGGCCAGCCCGCGGGCGACGCTGCCGGTGCCGGTGCCCAGATCCAGCACCGCATCGCCCTTGCGCACGCTGCCGTCGGCGAGCAGGCGCTCGAAGAAGGCTTCCGGGAAGCCGGCGCGATGGCGTGTGTAGTCGCCGGCGGTCCTGCCGAAGTCGGTAGCCATCGACGTCTCTCCCCTGTGGGCATCCGTGCCACCGGATGTTACCGGGATGGCCCGGCGCCGCAAGCGGCACCGGCACCCCTGCCGAAGGCCCGATTGCGCCCGCAACCGGGGAGGCACTAGCTTGGTACTCCGCATGCCAGCCTTCCGCACCGACCTCTCGCCCCTGTCCGCTCCCGGCCTGTGGGCTGCCACGCTGGCGATCGCCGGCTACTTCGCGCTGCAGTTCGTCGTCGGCAACCTGTTCGCGCTGGCGCTCGGGCCGCTGCTGGTCGGGACGCACGCCGCCGCAGGGCAGCAGGCGGTGCTGGCCATGCTCACGCTGGGCGTCGCCGTGCCGCTGACGCTATGGCTGGTGCATCGCCGCTGGGCGCCGCTGTGGTCGCAGGCCGGGCCGCCGGGCTTCGGTTTCACCGCGCCGCGCCGGCGGCTGTACTTCGTGGCAGCGTTGGCCACCGGGCTGGCCGCGCCGATCCTGGGCGGATTCGTCACGGAATGGCTGGCGCACGGCCACCGGGCGACCCAGGACATCCAGCAGCTCGGCAGCGCCACCCCGTTCGGCTTGCGCATCCCGCTGGTGCTGGTGGTGGTATGCGTGGGGCCGCTGGTGGAGGAGCTGCTGTTCCGCGGCGTGCTGCTGTCGGCCCTGATGCGGCGCTGGCCGGTCGGCTGGGCGGTGGCCGGCAGCTCGCTGCTGTTCGCGCTGGTCCACCTGCCGGGGCTGGCATACCAGTGGTACGCGCTGCCGAACCTGCTTCTGCTGGCGCTCCTGCTGGCCGGGTTGCGGCTGCGTTCGGGCTCGATCTGGCCGGCGGTGCTGGCGCATGGCGTCAACAACCTGCTGGCCGCCGGCGCCTGGTTCGCGGCGATCAATCCGCCAGGCTGATCCCGCCACGGCGCAGCAGCCGCGCGGTCTCGAACAGCGGCAACCCCATCACTCCCGAATAGCTGCCGTCGAGGTGTTCGACCATCGCCGCGCCGCGGCCCTGGATCGCATACGCGCCGGCCTTGCCGAACGGCTCGCCGGTGGCGACATAGGCGGCGATGGCCGGCTCGTCCAGGGTGGCGAAGCGCACCTGCGACACGCAGACCTCGCACTGCTCGCCGCTGGCGCCGACCAGCCACACCGCCGAGATCACCGCATGCGTGCGGCCCGACAGCCGGCGCAGCATCGCGGTCGCATCGGCGCCATCGCGCGGCTTGCCGAACACCTCGTCGTCCAGCACCACCTCGGTGTCCGCACCGAGCACCAGCGCGCCGCCCGCGTGCGCCAACGCGGCCAGGCCGGCTTTCGCCTTGTCGCGCGCCACCCGGCTCACGTAGTCCCGCGGCGATTCGCCTGGCCCACGCTGCTCGGGCACGTCGACGTCGAGCACGGCGAAGTCCATGCCGAGCTGTTCCAGCAACTGGCGCCGGCGCGGCGATTGCGAGGCGAGATGAAGCACCGGCGTCACAGCGTCAGGCTGTATTCGCAGAACTGGCGGTCACGCTGCCAACCCAGCGATTCGTACAGCGCCTGCGCCGGCGCGTTGTCCAGCGCGGTGGACAGCGACAGGCTGGCCGCGCCCAAGGCATGTGCATGCTCCGCCGCCGCCTTCAGCAGCGCAGACGCCACGCCCTGCCGTCGCGCCGTCGCGGCCACGAACAAATCGTTGAGCAGCCAGGTGCGCACGGTGCGCACCGAGGAGAACAGCGGGTACAGCTGGGTGAAGCCGAGCCCCGCGCCGTGCTCGTCCAGCGCCAGCAGGACCAGCGACTCGTGGTGGCGGAAGCGCTCCGCCAGGAAATCGCGCGCCCGCGCCGGGTCCGCCGGCTGGCCGTAGAACTGGCGGTAGCCGTCGAACAGCGGCGCCAGCGTGTCGAGGTCGAGGATCGTGGCTTGCCGGATATGGAAGGACATGGCGGGTGGGTTCCGTGGAATTCAGGCACGATGGTAAGGGTGGCCGGCCACGATCGTGGTGGCGCGATACAACTGCTCGGCCAGCACCAGCCGTACCAGCATGTGCGGCAGGGTCAGCGGGCCCAGCGACCAGCGCTGGTCGGCGCGCGCCAGCACCTCGGGCGCGTGGCCGTCCGGCCCGCCGATCAGGAAGGCCAGGTCGCGCCCGGCCATGCGCCACCTCGCCAGCTGTTCGGCCAGCTCTTCGCTGGACCAGGTTCTGCCGCGACCATCGAGCGCGACGACGTGGATGTCGTGCGGCAACGCCGCGAGGATCGCGGCGCCCTCGTCCTGGATCGCCCGCGCATCGTCGCGGCCCTTGCCGCGATTGCCGGGCTTCAGCTCGACCAGTTCCAGCGGCAATTCGTGCGACAGCCGCTTGCGGTATTCGGCAAAGCCTTCCGCCACCCAGCCGGGCATGCGTTCACCGACCGCGATCAGGCGCGCGCGCATGCCGGGGGTTCGGCTCAGCCGGCTTGCGCAGCGTCGATTTCGTGCCCGTGGTCACCCACCGTCCACAGCCGCTCCAGACCATAGAACTCGCGGATGCGCGGCAGCATCACGTGGACGATCACGTCGCCCAGGTCGACCAGCACCCATTCGCCTTCCGTCTCGCCTTCCACGCCCAGCGGCATCACGCCCGCCTTCTTGGCGAACTTGCCCACTTCGTCGGCGATGGATTTGACGTGGCGCGCCGAAGTGCCGGAGGCAATGACCAGCAGGTCGGCGATGGAGGTCTTGCCACGGACGTCGATCTCGCGCACGTCCTTGGCCTTCAGTTCTTCGAGCGCGTCGATGACCGACTTGCGCAGGGTGGCCGTGGTGACGGCCTTGTTGCTACGGGCTGTGCTCAAGAGGATGGGCCTCGATGCGGGATCGCAGCGCAATATGGCGCGGGCGCAGTATAACCGCCCCGCCGCAACGGCACGTCAAGGTGCCGGCCGGCCCGAGGCGCGGCCGCTCAGTGCGCCAGCGAGCGCCTGGCCACGCGGTATTCGTGCATCAGCCGCGCCACCAGTTCGGCGGCCGGCTGCGGGCGCACCAGGCCGGCGGCCTGGCCGCACCATTCGGACAGCAGGTCGCCCCGGCCGGCCTCGGCGGCAGCACGCCGCAGCGGCGCGGTGAGCGCGTTCAGCACCGGATACGGCAGGCCCGCGGCCGCCTGCGGCATCGCCTCGACGAAGCGGTTGCGCAGGCCGCGGGCGGCGCGCCCGGAGAAGCCGCGGATGGTGGTGACCTGGTGTTCCCCGGCCCGCGGCAAGTCCCGCTTCCACGCCTCGGCGGCCGAGCACTCCGGGCAGCCGAGGAAGGCGGTGCCGAGCTGGCTGGCCGCCGCGCCGAGCGCCTCCGCCGCCAGCATGCCGCGGCCGTCCATGATGCCGCCGGCGGCGATCACCGGCACCTCTCTTGCGTACCCGGCCATCGCCCGCACGGTCAGCGGGAGCAAGGCGAACAGGCCGATCATCGCGTCCTCGGCCTCGTGCAGGAAGGTGCCGCGATGGCCGCCGGCCTCGGCACCCTGCATGGACACCGCATCGGCGCCGGCGTCGGCCCAGGCGCGCGCCTCGGCCACCGTGGTGGCGGTGCCGATCACGTAGATGCCGCGCCGGTGCAGTTCGCGCAACTGCGCCGGCGCGATCACCCCGAACGCGAACATCGCCGCCGCCGGGCGCGCCTCGCACAGCGCGGCGAACTGCTCGGAGAAACGCGGCGCCCAGCGCGGCGGCAGGCTGGTGCGCACGTCGAGGCCTTCGCGCGCCATCAGCGCATCGAGCTGCTCGCGCGCCTTCGCCACTGCCGCCATGTCGGCCTCGAATTCGTCCGGCAGCACGAACAGGCCGATCGCGTACGGCCGGTCGCCGAGCGCACGGATCTGCGCCGCCTGCTCGAGGATCGCCGCCGGCTCCAGGTAGCCGGCGCCGAGCGAACCCAGGGCACCGGCGTTCGACACGGCGGCCACCAGCGCCGGCGACGTCGAACCGGACATCGGTGCCTGGATCAGCGGATGCTCGATGCCGAGCCGGCTGGCGAACGAGGTGTCCATGCGTGGCGACCTGCGGCGGAAATGGGCCAAGTATCCGCCACCGCCGAGCGCGGCAGAAGCCACCGGCAGCTCCGCCCGCCGGCGGCGGTCATTCAGCCGCCGGACTTCATCGCCTCGCCTTTCATGGCATCGCCCTTCACCGCGCCGTGTTTCATGGCGTCATGTTTCACGGCGTCCTTCTTCATCGCCTCATGCTTCATGGCATCGTGCTTCATGCCGTCGTGCTCCATGGGCGTTTGCCGCATGGCGTCGTGCGCCATCGCCGTGCTGGAGCTGGCAGCCATGGTGTCCTGCGCGAACGCGGATGCAGTGGCGAGGCCGCAAACCATGGCGGCGGCGAGCAGGGTGGCAAGTCGTGCGTTCATCGGAAGATCCTCGAGAGAAGGAAAGGGAAACGGCCACGCCGCCCCCTCGCTTCCTTCGCCGCCCGCCGGCCGGCGGTTACCCGGCGCGGCACGGAGCCTGTGAAAAATTCACGGTGCCTCAGCCGCCCTGCCCGGCCACGATGTTCACCGTGATCGCGATGATGAACACGTTGAAGAAGAACGAGATCACGCTGTGCAGCAGCACCACGCGGCGCAGGTACTTGCTGGTGATCTGCACGTCGGAGACCTGGAAGGTCATGCCGATCACGATCGAGAAGTAGGCGAAATCCCAGTAGTCGGGCCGGGGCGTATCGGGAAATTCCAGGCCGGCATGCTTGCCGCCGAGATCGCCGTAGTAGCCGTGCGCGTAGTGCAGCGCGAACATCATGTTGAGGAACAGCCAGCTCAAGACCACGCTGAGCACGCCGACCGCCAGCGCCAGCATGCCGCCGCCCTTGGCCGCGTGCAGCTCGTTGCCCAGTGAGGCCAACACCACTGCGGACAACAGCACGCCGCCCCACAGCACGCCCCAGCGCCCGATATCCAGCATCTGCGCCCGGCTGCGCATGTGGTCCGGCGTAGCCCGGTTGAACAGGCGTGCCAGGCTGCCCAGGTAGACCACCGTAGCCAGGTCGAAGCCGAGCAGCAACGCCGTGGTCGGGCGCATGCCGAAGCCCGACAACACCACGATGCTGGCGACAAGGATGGCCAGCGCCGCGATCATCCATGGCCGGCCCTTCACGAAACGCCACGGCCGCCAACCACGCGGCTTCGCGGTGCCCGGCGTCGCCCCAGCCGAGGATTTGTCCATGCGTATCTCCACGTCAGGGGCTCAGCCGAGCAGGTCGTGATATTCCGGGTGCCGCGGCATCCACGCCGCCACGTACGAACAGGCCGGCACCACCTTCCAGCCCTCGGCGCGGGCCGCCGTCAACGCCGCCTCCACCAGGGCCGAGGCGATGCCGCGGCCGCCCACTTCGGGCGGCACGCCGGTATGGACGATCGTCATCACGCCGGACGCCAGCGTGTAGTCGAGTACGCAGGGCACGCCATCCACCTCGGTGTGGAAACGGCGGGCGTTGCGGTCGTGCTGGATGGCAAAGGGCATGCGGGCTCCGGATCGAAAGGCAATGGACAAGCATACGGCCCGGACGGGCGATTGCGCGTGAAGCCGCGGTGCCGGTTCGTTCGCGCAGGCTGCATGGACCTCCCGGCATGCTGGGCGCCTGTCCACCACCGCGCAGGAGAATCCCATGAAGAAATCCGCATCCGCCCACTGGTCCGGCAGCATCACCGAAGGCCAGGGCACGATGTCGTCCCAGTCCGGCGTGCTGCGCGAGGCGCCTTACGGTTTCAAGTCGCGCTTCGCGGACGGCCCGGGCACCAATCCGGAAGAGCTGATCGGCGCGGCGCACGCCGGCTGCTACTCGATGGCGCTGTCGCTGGGGCTGGGCAGCGCCGGCTTCACTCCCGCCAGCATCGACACCGAGGCGGTGGTGACCCTGCTCAAGGACGGCGACGGCTTCAGCATCACCGCGGTGGAACTGACCTGCCGGGCCAGCGTGCCGCGCATCGATGCGGCCACGTTCGACCGCATCGCGCAGGCGACCAAGCTGGCCTGCCCGGTGTCCAAGGTGCTGAAGGCCACGATCACGCTGGACGCGCGGCTGGAAGGCTGACCCGCGCGGCAACTCAGGCGGCGACCTCCACGGTACGGGACAACGCCGCCGCGGCTTCGTCCCGGCGCCGCTGGCGCACCGCCTGCGCCAGATGCTGCAGCACCTGCACCGAGCTGTTCCAGTCGATGCAGCCGTCGGTAATGCTCTGGCCGTAGTGCAGCGGCTGGCCGGGCTGCAATTCCTGGCGGCCGCCGAGCAGGTGGCTTTCCACCATCACGCCGAGGATGCGCCGCTCGCCGGCGGCGATGCGCGCGGCGATGTCCTCGACCACCCGCGGCTGGTTCTCCGGGTTCTTGCCGCTGTTGGCGTGGCTGGCGTCGATCATCACCCGTGCGGCCAGGCCGGCCTTGCCGATCGCGGCGCAGGCCGCGTCGACACCGGCCGCGTCGTAGTTCGGCGCCTTGCCACCGCGCAGGATCACGTGGCAGTCGCCGTTGCCGCTGGTGGCGGCGATCGCGGCCTGGCCATCCTTGGTCACCGCCATGAAATGGTGCGGCTGCGACGCGGCCTGCACCGCATCCACCGCGATCTTCACATTGCCGTCGGTGCCGTTCTTGAAGCCTACCGGACAGGACAGTCCCGAAGCCAGCTCGCGATGCACCTGGCTCTCGGTGGTGCGCGCGCCGATCGCGCCCCACGCCACCAGGTCGGCGATGTACTGCGGCGTGATCATGTCGAGGAACTCGCAACCGGCCGGCACGCCCAGCGTGTTGATGTCGCGCAGCAGGCCGCGGGCGATGCGCAGGCCCTTGTCGATGCGGAAGCTGCCGTCCAGGTCGGGGTCGTTGATCAGCCCCTTCCAGCCCACCGTGGTGCGCGGCTTCTCGAAGTACACCCGCATCACGATCTCCAGCGCGTCGCCCAGCTCGCGGCGCAGCGGCAGCAGCCGGCCGGCGTATTCCAGCGCGGCGCGGGTGTCGTGGATCGAGCAGGGCCCGATCACCACCGCGAGACGGTCGTCGCTGCCGGCGAGGATGCCGTGCAGCGCCTGGCGCGAGGCGTCCACGGTGGCCATCGCGGCGTCGGTGGCGGCGCAATCGCGCATGACCTCGGCCGGCGTGCTGAGGCGGGTGATGGCGCGGATGCGCAGGTCGTCGGTGGTGTGCATGGCGGCTCTCCTGGAGATTTTTCAGGTGGCGGCCATAAAAAAACCGCCAGTGGTGGCGGTTCGGTGTGGTTGTGTCGATCAGATCAAAACGATCGCGCCCGCGCCGCCGCCGTTGGCTTCGGATAGCCGTAAAACCAGAAATACAGGCGGGCGGTGGCGGAGGACATGTCGCCATAGATAACACAATGGACGTCCAAATCAAACTCCCGGCCGAGCGGACGCTAGACTGGCGGCATGCTCTCGCCTTTCGACCTGCTGACCCGGCCCGCCCGCGAACCGATCCGCCGCTGGGTGCTCAAGGCCTTCCCGCGCCCCGACACCGGCAGCCTCGACTACGACCAGCCGCACGGCGATCCCGGCTTGTTCGGGCCGCACAGCGCGACCTGGCGCGTGCACGCGGATTTCCCCGGCATGCTGGCCGGCGGCCTCGCCGCGCTGACCCTGCAGACCCTGCACCCGCTGGCGCTGGCCGGGGTGTGGGACCACTCCGATTTTCGCGGCGACCTGCTCGGCCGGCTGCGCCGCACCACCGCGTTCGTGGGCGGCACCACCTATGCGCCGCGCGCGCAGGCCGAGGCGCTGATCGAGCGCGTGCGGCGGATCCACCTGCAGATCACCGGGCATGGCGAGGACGGGCGCCCCTACGCGGCGAATGATCCCGACCTGCTGACCTGGGTGCACGTCAGCGAGGCGTACTGCTTCCTGCAGGGCTACCGCCGCTACGGCCACGTGGCGCTGCCGGCCGGCGCCGCCGACCGCTACTACGACGAGGTGCGGCGGATCGCCGAGGCGCTGGGCGCGCGCGAGGTGCCTTCGTCCGAACGCGAGGTGGCCGGCTACTTTCGCCGCATCCGGCCCGAGCTGGCGTACACCGAGCGCTCGCGCGTGGTGCTCGGCCTGCTCGGACAGGTACGCCTGCCGGTGCCAGCGGCCGGACTGTCGCGCGACCTGTTCCTGTTCGCCGGCCACGCCCTGCTGCCGGACTGGGCGCTCGCGATGCTGCGCCACACGCCATGGCAGCGGCGCCAGGCGCAACTGGCGGCGCATGCGCTGTGGTCGATCGCACCGGTGTTCCATGCCGCCCTGAAGGACGGCATCGCCAGCCGCGCCTGCCGGCGCATGGACATGGCGCCGGAGCAGTTGCGGCGCTGGGCGCAGCTCCGCGCCGTCGATCGGCATTGACAGCATCACCCTATCGGCTAACGTCGTCTCGACACCTCAGCCAGGGGCGCCTGTGGCAACACTCATTCCGACCCGCAACAGCTGCCTGCCGCGGATGACCGGCGGCGAGAAACGCGTCTCCGAACGGCTGGAGCAGAAGCTCGAGGACGACTACCTGCTGTGGTACGACGTGCCGGTCGGGCTGAAGCAGCGCCATCCGGACTTCGTGGTGTTCCACCCGCGCCGCGGGCTGCTGGTGCTGGAGGTGAAGGACTGGAAGGCCGACACCATCCGCCATGCCGACAGCACCCAGTTCACCCTGGTCACCGAGCGCGGCCTGGTCAAGGAATACAACCCGCTGCTGCAGGCGCGCTCGTACGCGCTGGAAATCGGCGTGGTGCTGGAACGCGATCCGGCGCTGCGCCAGCCGCAAGGCTCCCGCCACGCCGGCAAGCTGATCATGCCGTGGGCCTGGGGCGTGGTGCTGGCCAACATCACCCGCCGGCAGTTCGTCGACGGCGGGCTCGACGCGGTGATCCCGGAACACCTGGTGATCTGCCGCGACGAGCTGTACGAGACGGTCGACGCCGAGGCGTTCCAAGAGCGGCTGTGGGCAATGTTCCCGCAGGTGTTCCCGGTGACGCTGACCCTGCCGCAGATCGACCGCGTGCGCTGGCACCTGTTTCCCGAGCTGCGCGTCGAGCCCGGCAGCGGCCAGTTCGGCCTGTTCGGCCCCACCGACGCGGCGGTGCGCCCGCTGGAGATTCCCGACCTGGTCAAGGTGATGGACTCGCAGCAGGAGCAGCTGGCGCGTTCGCTCGGCGACGAGCACCGGATCATCCACGGCGTCGCCGGCTCCGGCAAGACGATGATCCTCGGCTTCCGCGCGATGCAGCTCGCGCGTGAACTCGCCAAGCCCATCCTGGTGCTCTGCTACAACAAGACGCTGGCCGCGCGGCTCGAACAGCTGATCGGCGAGCGCGGCCTGAGCGAGAAGGTGCAGGTCTACAACTTCCACAAGTGGTGCCGCAAGATGCTGGTGGCCTACCACGTGCCGCTGCCGCCCGGCAGCGGCAAGGCGTTCGTCGATGCGTTGCCGCCGGCAGTGATCGCCGGCGTGGACCGGGGCCAGATCCCGCGCTTCCAGTACGGCGCCGTGCTGATCGACGAAGGCCACGACTTCGAGCCGGACTGGTACCGGCTGATCGTGCAGATGATCGACCCGGCCACCAACTCGCTGCTGGTGCTGTACGACGACGCGCAGAACATCTACGGCAACGCCGATCGCCGCAAGATCAGCTGGAAGAGCCTGGGCGTGCAGGCGCAGGGCCGCACCACCATCCTCAAGCTCAACTACCGCAACACGCTGGAGATCCTCTCGGTGGCGCGCGGCTTCGCCCACGAGCTGCTCGAATCGCGCGGCGACGATGACGACGGCGTGCCGCTGATCGCACCGCAAAGCGCCGGCCGCCGCGGCCCGGTGCCCGAACTCGTGCGCACCGATACCGCCGGCGCGCAGCTCGACGTGCTGATCGCGCGGCTGCGCGACGAACACGCCGGCGGCCGCGCGTATTCGGACATGGCCGTGCTGTTCCGCAACCAGTGGGAAGGCGAGAAGCTGCACGAGGCCTTGCAGCGCATCGGCATCCCCAGCCGGCTCGCCGACAACAGCGGCAAGCACACCCTGTTCGCGGTCGAGGACAGCGTGAAGCTGGTCACCATGCACTCGAGCAAGGGCCTGGAATTTCCGTTCGTGATCATCCCCGGCCTCGGTTCGCTGCCCAAGGAAGGCCAGCGCGAGGCCGACGAGGCACGCCTGCTCTATGTCGCGATGACCCGCGCCACCGAGCACCTGCTGCTGATCCACCATGACGACTCGGTGTTCAGCAAGCGCACCCGCGATTCGATCAACGAGGTGCAGGCGCAGCTGGCCGGCGCCTGACCCCGGTTTTATGCGGCCGGGGTACGGTACGGCGCCAGCTGCGCGGGATCGTCGAACAATCCCGCCGGCAGCAGGTAGCGCGGATCGCGCCCGGCGGCGAGCAGTTCGCGGATGCGCGTGGCGGAGATTTCCAGCGGCGTCACCGCCAGCTCGATGACCTTGCCCGCCGGCAGTGCACGCAACGCGGAAGCATCGGCGATGCGCCGGCCGGCCACTTCGCGCTCCAGCTCGTCCGGCAGCACCGCGGAAATCCCCGGCCGGCTCAGCACGCCGAGATGCGCCGCCCCGAACAGCTCGCGCCAGCGATGCCACGTGGCGAGGCCGGCAAACGCATCGGCGCCGAGCAGCAGCACCAGCGGGCGTTCGCCCTGCTCCGCGCGCAGCTCGTGCAAGGTATCGATGGTGAACGACGGGCCGTCGCGATCCAGCTCGCGCGTGTCGAGCGCGAGCCGCGACTGGCCGCGCAACGCGGCGCGCAGGATCGCCACCCGCTGCGCCGCCGTGGCGATCGGCGGCACGCGGTGCGGCGGCACGCTGGCCGGCAGCAGGCGCACTTCGGCGTCGAGCAGTTCGGCGGCTTCCCACGCCACGCTGAGGTGGCCCAGGTGCACCGGGTCGAAGGTGCCGCCGAAAAGGGCGAGCGGTCTGGTGGGTGTCTGCGGCAAGAGCCCTACCCCTTCCCGGCCCTCCCCCGCAGGCAGGGGAGGGAACATGTCACGAACCCTTCTCGCCAGACAGGGCGGTGGAATGTCATGCCAGCGCCCTGGCGGCGCGCGGTTCGGCGATCGCGGCGATCAGCCGTTCGGCCTCCTGCCACGGATCGCCCTGTTCGCGGCCCTTGACCATGCGGTCGATCCGCGAGGCGCGGGCCAGGCATTGCAGCCAATGCTCGCGCGGCGCGCGGCGCAGGGCCTGGCGGAACAGGGTTTCGCGGGCCTGCCACAGGTGTTCGGCGCGGAACTGCGCGGCGAGGTCCGCGGCATTGGCCAGGCGCAGCGCCAGTTGCAGCTGGTTGACCAGCCAGCCCATCAGCGCCAGCAGTTCGTCGCCTTCGGCGCGCAGCCCGGCCAGGATGCGCAAGGCGCGCGCACCGTCGCCGACGAAGGCGGCGTCGGTGAGCTTGAACACATCGTAGCGGGCGCTGTCGGCGACCAGGTCTTCCATCGCGGCGGCGTCGACGCGGCCCTGCCCGTGCAGCACGGCGAGCTTGTCGACTTCCTGCGCGGCGGCGAGCAGGTTGCCTTCGACGCGCTCGGCCAGCAGCGCCACCGCATCGGGCGTGGCGGACAGGCCGCGCGAGCCGAGCCGCGCGGTGAGCCACGCCCCCCACTGGTCCGGCCGCGGCGCGTTGAACACCACCATCGCGCCGCCGGCATCGAGCTTCCTGCTCCAGGCGCCGTCGTGCTTGTTGCTCCACTCCATCGCGGTGACCAGCAAGGTGACGTCCGGCGGCGGGTCGTCGCAGAACGCGCCGATCGCCTTGGCGCCGTCGATGCCGGGACGGCCGGTGGGCAGGCGCAGGTCGATCAGCCGGCGGCTGGCGAACAGCGACATGCCGGCGGCCGCGCGGGCCAGGTCGTTCCAGTCGAAATGCTGGCCCACTTCGAGCACCTCGCGCTCGCCGTAGCCCAGCTTGCGCGCCTGCGCGCGCAGGGCATCGGCCGCCTCCAGCACCAGCAGCTGCTCGCCGGCGAGCAGGTAGACCGGCTGCAGGCGGTCGGCCGCCAGCGCCTTCTGCCATTGGCCGGGGTTGAGCGGCATCAGTGCGCGCTGGCGGCGCTGGCCGGCGCCACCAACCCGTGCCTGGTGGCGGCCTGCAGGCGGAACAGGATCGCCTGCACCATGTCGTCGTTGAGGCTGCGCTGGATCTCCTGCACCTGCGCCGCGTTGCCGACGCTGTTGCTGGCGTCGTAGCTGTATTCGCGCGACATGTCGATGCGCTGGTGCGGCACCAGTACCTGCCCGTCGGGGCCGAGCACGTCGAACTGCACCTGGTAGCGCACCGCGTATTCGCTGATCCGCACGTAACCGCCGGCGCTCAGCGTCTCGGTGCTGAAGGCCGCCACCGGCACGCGCAGTTCGGCGATGCCGGTACCGCCGGCATCCTCGATGGTGCTGCCGGAGGTTTCCAGCGCGCGGGCCAGGTGGCGCTCGAACTCGCCGCCGCCGCTGACGCTGAGGTGCACGCGCTGCATCCCCGCGGGCAGCACCGCGTTCTCGCGCAGGTGGAAGCCGCACGCACCCAGCGCAAGCGCGGCGGCCAGCAGCAACGGGGCTTGGAACAGGCGGCGCGCTTTCATGAAGCTCATGGATTTCATCCTGCGACGATGTTGACGATCTTGCCCGGCACCACGATGACCTTGCGCACCGTCATGCCCTCCAGGAAATGCTTCACCTGCGGCTGCGCCAGGGCCAGCGCCTCGGCCTCCTCCTTCGAGGCGCCGGCGGCGGCCACGATGGTACCGCGCAACTTGCCGTTGACCTGAATGGCCAGGGTCAGCGTATCGCGCACCAGCGCGGCGGGGTCGGCCTGCGGCCACGGCTGGTCCTCCAGCACGGTCTCGGCGTGGCCGAGCGCCTGCCACAGGGCGTGGCTGATGTGCGGCACCACCGGGTTGAGCAGCAGCACCATCGCCTCCAGCGCCTCGTGGCGCACCGCGCGGCCCTGCTCGCTCTGGTCGCCGAACTTGCCCAGCGCGTTCAGCAGTTCCATCAGCGCGGCGATCGCGGTGTTGAACGCGTGGCGCCGGCCGAAGTCGTCGCCGACCTTCTGGATCGTCTCGTGCAGCTGGCGGCGCAGCGCCTTCTGGCCGGCGTCCAGCGCCGACGGATCGGTTACCGGATGGTCGGGCTTCGCCGCATGCGCGGCCACCTCGCGCCACAGCCGCTTGAGGAAGCGCGCCATGCCCTCGACGCCGGCCTCGTTCCACTCCAGCGACTGCTCCGGCGGTGCGGCGAACATCGAGAACAGGCGCACGGTGTCGGCGCCGTACTTGTCCACCATGGTCTGCGGGTCGACGCCGTTGTTCTTCGACTTCGACATCTTCTCGGTACCGCCGATCTGCACCGGCTGGCCGTCCGCCTTCAGCACCGCGCCGGTGATGTGGCCCCGGTCATTGCGCTGCACTTCCACGTCGGCGGGGTTGAACCAATCCCGGCTCCCGGTTCCCGATTCCCGGTAGAACGTCTCGGCGATCACCATGCCCTGGCACAGCAGGTTGGTGGCCGGCTCGTCCGAGTGCACCATGCCCGCGTCGCGCAGCAGCTTGTGGTAGAAGCGGAAGTACAGCAGGTGCATGATCGCGTGTTCGATGCCGCCGATGTACTGGTCGACCGGCAGCCAGTAGTTCGCGCGCCCGTCGATCTGCGTCGGCGCGCCGGGGCTGGTGTAGCGCGCGTAGTACCAGCTCGATTCCATGAAGGTGTCGAAGGTGTCGGTCTCGCGCTCGGCCGGGCCGCCGCACTGCGGGCAGGTGGTCTTGCGCCACTCGGGATCGGCCTTGATCGGCGACTGCACGCCGGAGAACGCCACGTCCTCGGGCAGTACCACCGGCAGCTGGTCTTCCGGCACCGGCACCGCGTCGCACTTGGCGCAGTAGATCACCGGGATCGGGCAGCCCCAGTAGCGCTGGCGGCTGACGCCCCAGTCGCGCAGGCGCCAGTTGACCTTGCGCCGGCCCTTGCCGGCGGCCTCGAGCACGCCGGCGATGTAGTCGAACGCGGCGCGGTAGTCCTTGCCGTCCATTGCGCCGGAGTTGACCACGCGCATGTCGGCGCGGGTCTTGTCCGAGTACCAGTCCTGCCAGGCGGCCGGGTCGTAGCGCTCGTCGCCGGCGGCGATCACCTGCCTGACCGGCAGGCCGTACTTGTGCGCGAACGCGAAGTCGCGCTCGTCGTGGCCCGGTACCGCCATCACCGCGCCGGTGCCGTAGCCCATCAGCACGAAGTTGGCCACCCACACCGGCACCTTGTCGCCGCTGACCGGGTGGATCGCGTACAGGCCAGTGGCCATGCCGCGCTTGTCCTGGGTCTCCAGTTCCGCCTCGGAGACGCCGCCATGCTTCAGCTCGTCGAGGAACGCGGCCAGTTGCGGGTTGCCCTTCGCCGCCTTCAGCGCCAGCGGATGTTCGCCGGCGATGGAGACGAAGGTCACCCCCATCAGCGTGTCGGGGCGCGTGGTGAACACGCTCAGCGGCGCGGCTTCGCCGTCCACAGCAAAGTGGATCTCCAGGCCCTCGCTGCGGCCCAGCCAGTTGCGCTGCATGGTCTTCACCGCGTCGGGCCAGCCCGGCAGCGTGTCCAGGCCGTCCAGCAGCTCCTGCGCGTAGTCGGTGATCTTCAGGAACCACTGCGGGATCTCGCGCTTCTCCACGATGGCGCCGGAGCGCCAGCCGCGGCCGTCGACGACCTGCTCGTTGGCCAGCACGGTGTGGTCGACCGGATCCCAGTTGACGACCGAGTTGCGCCGGTAGACCAGCCCCCGGCGCATCAGCCGCGTGAACATGCGCTGCTCGTGCACGTAGTAGTCGGGGCGGCAGGTGGCGAACTCGCGGCTCCAGTCGATCGCGTAGCCCAGCGACTTCAGCTGGCTGCGCATGTGCTCGATGTTGGCGTAGGTCCACTTGGCCGGCGCGGTGGCGTTCTTGATCGCGGCGTTCTCGGCCGGCAGGCCGAACGCGTCCCAGCCCATCGGCTGCAGCACGTTCCTGCCCTGCATGCGCTGGTAGCGGCTGATCACGTCGCCGATGGTGTAGTTGCGCACGTGGCCCATGTGCAACGCGCCGGACGGGTACGGCAGCATCGACAGGCAGTAGAACTTCGGCCGCGCCGGATCCTCCTTTACTTCGTACGCGCGCTGCGCGTTCCAGTACCGCTGCGCGGCGGCTTCCACGGCCTGCGGACGATAGGCGGCTTCATCCTGTTCGGGGGAGGTCGGGGCTTGAATGTCCTGCATGGTTTCGAGTGCCGTCTGTGCGATGGATGCGCGCCGGTGCATGCCGGCTGCAGTGAACTGGTCAGACTAGCCCAGCGCAGGCCGGGCGCCAAGCCTGGAGCTTTCAGCCGGGCGGGCAGGCGGCCGCCCGGCCGCCGCCCAGCGCCCGCGCCGCGTCGGCGATCTGCGCCGCCAGCTGGCCGATCGCGCGCTGGTGGCCCTGCACCAGGGCGGGGTAGCCCGGCCCCACCGCTTCGCTGACGCGGCTGGTGCAGGCCAGCATGGCGGGCTGGGCGCCGTGCAGCAGGCGCACGCTCCAGGCGGCCTCGACCAGCGCATAGCTGCCGGGCGCCGAGTCGAACCGGCGCAGGTCCAGCTTGATCCGCAGCAGCGGCCTGTCGTTGCCGGGCAGGCCGCTGACGTCCGCGCTGCGCAGCTCGCGCGCGAGATCGGCCGACAACGCGCTGCGTACCTCGTCGCCCAGCGGGGCGATCCAGCGTTCGCTGCCGAGCAGGGCCACGCTTTGCCCGCCTTCGCGCACCACCAGTTGCGGCTGGTCCACCTGCGCCGGCACGCCGACCGGCAGCAGCTCGAACGGCGGCGATGGCGACGATGGCGACGGCGACGCAGCCGCTGCGCCGGCCGGCGCGACCAGCGTGTAGTAGTGCGTGGGTGCCGAGGCACAGGCCGCCAGCAGCATGGCGGCTGCCGCCATGCCCAGATGCCTGGCGGCCGGCTTTCTTGCGGCATGGATCATGGCTTGTTTCCTTGCGGCGGCTGGGCGGCCGCCGGCGTGGTGGTGGTGGCGGGCTTCGCGTCCGCGCCGCGGCCGCGGATCAGCGCTTCCGGATGCGCGCCCAGGTAATCGGTCAGCACGCGCAGCGAGCGCGCCATGCGCTGCAGCTGCTCCAGCGTGGCGCCCAGGTTCTGCTGCAGCGGCGAACCGGCGGACAACGCGTCGTTCGCCGTGCCCATGGTCTGCTGCACGCCGTGCAGGGTGTCCTTGAGCGCCGGCAGGGTCTGCCCGTTGACCTGCCTGAGCGTGGCGTCGAGACCGGCCAGGCTGTGGTCCAGGTGCTGCCCGATGCTGTCGAACGGCACCTTGGCGAGCTTGTCCACGATCCCGGCCATCTGT
Organism: Rhodanobacter sp. FW101-FHT13A11; assembly: GCF_058790335.1. Classification (NCBI taxonomy): domain Bacteria; kingdom Pseudomonadati; phylum Pseudomonadota; class Gammaproteobacteria; order Lysobacterales; family Rhodanobacteraceae; genus Rhodanobacter; species Rhodanobacter sp. FW101-FHT13A11. The sequence continues at coordinate 134,000 of NZ_JBYTCN010000009.1, forward strand.
TCCTGCAGCTTGTCGAAGCTGCCCGGCACGGTCGGGATGGTCAGCGGACGGGCCGTGGGGTCGAACGCCACCTTCGGCGTGCGCGGCACGAAATCCAGCGCCACGTACAACTGGCCGGTGAGCAGGTTGCCGGTGCGCGCCTGCGCGCGCAGGCCGTGTTCGACCAGGCGGCCGACCATCTGCGACAGGTCGGGGTTCTCGCCGTTCGCCTTGGCCAGGGCTTCCAGCTTGTCGTAGGCGGCGCCCAGGCGCTGCGGGTAGACCACCGCCCCCACCAGCACCGGGAAGCGCTGCTTCTGCTCGTCGTAATCCAGCCGTACCGACACCACCTTGCCGAGGTTGATGCCCAGGAACTCCACCGGTGCATCCACCGCCAGCCCGCGCACCGACTGCTCGAAGCGCATGCGGATGTAGTGCGGCTCGCCGTCCGGCGGCGCCATCGCGGTGGCCTGGTCGTCGAACAGCTTGTAGGCCGTGTCTTCCGCGGCCGGCGTGCTGTCGTGCGGCCCGGGCGGATCCTGGAACGCCACGCCGCCGGCCAGCACGGTGGCCAGCGACTGCGTGTTGAGCTTCAGCCCGTTCGCACCGATCGACACGTCCACGCCGCTGGCGTTCCAGAAGCGGGAGGAGCGGGTCACGAAGCGATCGTTCGGGCCGTCGATGAAGATGTGCAGCGACACGCCCTTGCCGTCCTTGTCCATCTCGTAGGACGCCACCCGGCCGACCTGGATGCGCCGGTAGTACACCGGCGAGCCGATGTCGAGCGAGCCGAGATCGTCGCTGTGCAGCATGAAGCTGCGCCCCGGCGCGCCGTGGTTCACCGCCGGCGGCAGCTCCAGCCCCTTGAACTCGTCCTCCGGTTCCTGCGAGTCGCCCACGTCGGCGCCGATGAACGCGCCCGACAGCAGGGTGTCGATGCCGGACACCCCGCCCAGCCCGATCCGCGGCCGCACCACCCAGAAGCGGGTGTCCTTGGTGGCGAAGCCCTCGGCGCTCTTCTCCAGCGCCACCCGCACCAGCACGTGGCTGCGGTCACCGCTGAGCTGGATCTTGTTGACCCGGCCGATCACCACGTTCTTGTACTTCACCGGCGTCTTGCCGGCATCCAGGCCCTCGGCGCTCTGGAAGCTGATGGAGATCTGCGGGCCGGCCTGCAGCCAGTTGTTGATTACCAGCGACAGGCCGACCACCGCCGCCAGCGCCGGAATCAGCCAGATCAGCGAGGCATTGAAGCGGCGCCGCTTCACCACCGGCCGCGGCAGATCGCCGCCGCCCGGAGGACCCTGTTCGATGGATGTGTCGTCAGTCATCGGTATCCTTGCCGTCCCAGATCAGGCGGGGGTCGAAACTCATCGAGGCCAGCATGGTCAGCACCACGGTGAGGCCGAAGAAGATCACGCCGGGCAGCGGTTCCACCAGGCTCAGTACGCTGAAGCGCACCAGTGCCGTCAGCAGCGCCACCACGAACACGTCCAGCATCGACCAGTAGCCGATCAACTCCACCAGCCGATAGAGTTTTGCACGTTGCACCCGCGCCCAGCCGCTGCCGAGCTGGCTGCTCACCAGCAAGGTGCCCAGCGCGAGGAACTTCAGCATCGGCACCACGATGCTGGCCGTGAACACGATGATCGCCAGGTTGGGCGCCCCCTTGACCCACAGCTCCACCACGCCGCTGATGATGGTGTTGTCGTCGATGTCGTTGAGGCTGGCGGTGCGCATGATCGGCAGCACGTTCGCCGGGATGTACATGATGAACGCCGCGATCAGCAGCGCCCAGGTGCGCATGTAGCTGTCGGCCTTGCGCCGGCGCAGCGTGCTGCCGCAGCGCGGGCACGCCATGGCGTCGTCCACGCCGTCGCCATCCAGCTGCGGGTCGCCGGGCACATTGCGGCAGACCAGTCCGCACACCGTGCAGGCGATCAGGCCGAGCTCGGTGGCGCGCGGCAGGGCACTCATGCGGAGTGCTCCGGCACGTCGTCCCACAGCTGGCGCAGGTCCACCCCGGCGAAGATGGTGATCAACAGGGTCAGTGCCGCGTACGCGTAGATGCCCGGATCCGGCATCACGTCGAAATAGGTGTGCGCCTTGACGATCGCCACCAGCGCACCCAGTACGAACACCTCGCTCATCGTCCATGGCCCGAGGCGGTGCAGGATCACCATCAGCGGCACGAAACCCGGCGCGCGACGGCCGGCGCGGGCGAACCACAGCAACCAGCCCAGCATCGTCATCTTCATCAGCGGGAAGAAGAACAGCGTGGCCGCCACCAGCACCGAGACCACCTTGGCCTGCTCCTGCCACATCGCGATGATCATGCCCCACAACGTGGTGCTGCTGAACTGGCCGCTCAGGCCCAGCGTCACGATCGGCCACATGTTCGCCTGCACGAACACGATCAGCGCGGTCAGGGCCAGCGCCAGCAGCGTGTTCGCGCCCAGCCTGTGGTGGCGCTCCAGCTCCGCCCCGCAGCGCGTGCAGCACGCCACGTCGCCGCGCGACAGCAACTGCCGGCGGTAGACCGTGTCGCAGTGCTCGCAGATCAGCAGCGCTTCGGGAGAGCCCATGCCCATGCACTCGGTGCCTTGCTCGGCGTGACAATGCCGGGATTCTCGCAAATCTGCCGCCGGCGCGCTGAACGGGGCGCGACCGCTTGATATGCTGGCCGGCGCCCCGATCTGAAACGGCACCCGCCGAACTGGAGCTCCCCGTGACCGATGCCGCCGCCGTTTCCCGCGTGTTCGACGTGGACCAGCAGACCTTCGAAGCCGACGTGCTGCGCGCCTCGCTGACCACGCCGGTACTGGTGGATTTCTGGGCCACCTGGTGCGAACCGTGCAAGACGCTCGGCCCGATGCTGGAAAAACTCGCCGCCGAGTACAACGGCGCGTTCCGGCTGGGCAAGGTCGACGTGGACGCGCAGCAGGAACTGGCCGGCATGTTCGGCATCCGCAGCGTGCCCACCGTGGTGCTGGTGAAGGACGGCCAGATCCTCGACGGTTTCACCGGCGCGCTGCCCGAGGGCCAGTTGCGCGAATTCCTGTCGCGCCACGTGCAACCGCTGGAAGCCCCGGAAGCGGCCCCCGCCGAGGCGCCGCTGGAAACCCCGCAACAGGCCATCAACCGCCTGCAGCAGGAGATCGCCGCCGCACCGGGCAAGGCCGAACTCAAACTCGACCTGGCGCTGGCGCTGCTGCACGCCGGCCAGACCGCGGCTGCCGAAGCCGAACTGGCCGCGCTGCCGGCCAACCTCGCCACCGATGCGCGCGCGGTGCGCCTGCGCAGCGAACTGGAGCTGGCCCGTGCCGTGCAGGATGCGCCCACCGTCGCCGAACTGCAGCAGCGGGTGCAGGCCGGTGCCGACGACTGGGCCGCACGCGACCAGCTCGGCGTGCGCCTGCTGCTGGAAGGCGACGCCGCGGCCGGGCTCGAACAATTCCTGGTGATCCTGCAGCAGGCCCGCGGCTGGAACGACGGCCAGGCGAAGAAGCGCCTGCTCGCCGCGTTCGCCACGCTGGACGACGCCGAACTGGTGGGCCGCTACCGGCGGCGGATGGCGTCCCTGCTGTTCTGAGCGCAACCCCACGCGCGCCCCGCAGGAGCGCGCCCTGTGCGCGAATGCTATCGGTCCGATCTGCCCTCAGAGCTATCGCGCACAAGGTGCGCTCCTACACTCAGGCCACCACTCCATACCGTTGCGCACGTTCGGGTAGGATTCCCCATTCCGACCGGACGAGCCTTCCCATGCGCGCCTCAACCTTCCGCCGGCTGCTCAACCTGTGGCCACCGTTCCTGGTCAACGCCATCCGCCTGCAGTCGCTCAGCGACGACTACAGCGAGGCGAAGGTGGTGCTGCGGCTGCGGCCGTGGAACCGCAACTACGTGCGCAGCCAGTTCGGCGGCAACCTGTTCGCGATGGTCGACCCGTTCTGGATGCTGCTGGCGATGCACCAGCTCGGCAACGACTACTACGTGTGGGACAAGGCCGGCACGATCGACTTCGTGGCACCCGGCCGCGAGGACGTCTACGCGCATTTCAAGCTGGAGCCAGCCGTGGTCGACGAACTGCGCACGGCCGCCGCCGGCGGCGGCAAGGTGCTGCGCTGGTTCGAGACCGAGGTGACCACCGCCTCCGGCAAAGTCATCGCGGTAGTGCGCAAGCAGATCTACGTGCGGCTGAAGCCGAAGGCGCGCTGAGCACGGGTTTTGCGCGCCCACCCCAAGCACAACCGGAGGCGGGAGTAGACGGGTGAACCGCCAAGGGGGAAACGAGTGATCCATCGCCACGTCTCCCTTGGCAAAACCAGGGGGAGACGGGCTATAGCGTTTCGCACGCGCCGGGGGAGCGCCCCTGTCGCCTACAATGCGGGATTCGCGACTTCCCGGACCACTCCATGCCCCGCCTGCGCGTCAAACGCTACCTGCTGACCGGCCTGCTTACCTTCATCCCGTTGTGGGTGACCTGGCTGGTGTTCAAGTTCGTGCTGGGATTGCTGGCCGGTATCGGCGCGCCGCTGGTGGCCGGGCTGCTGAACGGGCTGGCGCTGGTGGCGCCGCATGCGGCCGAATCGCTGAAGGCGGAGTGGCTGACCTTCATCGTGGCATTGCTGGTGACGCTGGCGGCGCTGTACCTGCTCGGCTTCGTGGCGAACCGGGTGATCGGCCAGCGCTTCCTCAACGCGTTCGATTCCCTCCTGGCGCGCATTCCGCTGGTGCAGACGATCTACGGCGGCACCAAGAAACTGATGGCGGTGCTGCAGAACAAGCCCAGCGGCATGCAGCGCGTGGTGCTGATCGACTTCCCGCGCCGCGGCCTGAAAGTGGTGGGTTTCGTCACCCGGGTGATGGTCGAGGAAGGCAGCGGCCGCGAAATGGCCGCGGTGTACATCCCGACCACGCCGAACCCCACCGGCGGCTACCTGGAACTGGTGCCGGTGGACGAACTCACGCCGACCGACTGGACGATGGACCAGGCGATGGCCTTCATCATCTCCGGCGGCGCGGTGGCGCCCGATACCTTGCCCGCTTCGCCTGCGCTGCCGCACCGCGACGAATCGTAGAGGCGTCTTGCGGGAAACGCGTAGGGGACATTGCCCGCCGTTGCGCAGAAATACTGGAAGCACCGGGGCCGGCGGGCCATGCCCGCCCTACGAGGCACAAGCCGAGAAGACTCGCTTGCGAGCGAGCGGCTGGAACAGCTGGCGCGCGCGATGCTGGCGAAAGATCCGGCACTCAAGGCCGCGTTCGCGAAGAAACTGCACGGCGACCCCGCCTTCGCCGCCGCCAGCCGCGCGCGGCTGGCCTTCTTCTTCGAACGTTCCCGTGGTAACGCCGTCCAGCACGTGGGCGCCTACCCCGTGCTGCGCCTGGGCGCGGCGCAACTGCAATCGCTACCGGCCCCCACCGCATCCACCCGCCGGCCGCCGCAACCCTGACCTTTGACACTGGGCCGCCCCATGACGTTTGGCCTAGCGTGAACGGCCATGCCCGCGTCAGGGGGACCCGACGGCGCGGCCAGACGACACCACCCATCACTCACAGAGGGATATCCATGACCAAGCAGTATCTGAAGCCCCTGGCGCTGGCACTGGCCGTAAGCGCGGCCCTGTCGCTGAGTGCCTGCGGCAAGCAGGAGCCGGCCGCCAAGGCGCCGGCACCGGCCAGCACCGCCCCAGCCGCCGCCGGCACCACGGCCGCCGCCAACCCCGGCAAGAGCATCTTCGACGTCAGCGAGCTGGATCCGTCCATCAACGCCTGCCAGGACTTCAACGGCTTCGTCAATGCCAAGTGGGTCGCCGCCAACCCGATCCCCGCCGACCGCACCCGCTGGGGCGCGTTCGACCAGTTGGCCGAGTCCAGCCTGAACACCCAGCACGCCATCGTCGAGAAAGCCGCCAAGGGCGCCGCCACGGCCCCGGCCGGCTCGATCGAGCAGAAGATCGGCCTGCTGTTCCAGTCCGGCATGGACGAGGCTGCCATCGAGAAGGCCGGCTTCGACCCGATCAAGCCGAAGCTCGACGCCATCGCCGGCCTGAAGAACGGCGGCGACGTGGCCGACTACATCACCAGGAGCTATGTCGAGGGCGACGGCCAGGTATTCCAGTTCGGCTCCGGTGCCGACTTCCAGCACGCCGACATGCAGATCGCCTACGCGCTCGAGGCCGGCCTGGGCCTGCCGACCAAGGACTACTACAGCGACGCCAAGTACAAGGACATCCGCGATGCCTACGTCGCCTACATCGCCAAGGCGCTGGAGCTGACCGGCGTGGCCGAGGCCGACGCCAGGAAGCAGGCCGACGACGTGCTGGCGTTCGAGACCCGGCTGGCCGCCGCCTCGCTGTCGCCGGTGGAGGCGCGCAAGCCGGAAAACCAGTACCACTTCGTCAGCGTCAAGGACGCCGACAAGGCCACCCCGCACTTCAGCTGGGACAAGTTCTTCGCCGCCCAGGGCGTGACCGTCGACAAGGGCTTCTCGCTGTCGCAGCCGAAGTTCTTCGCCGAGCTCGACCAGCAGCTGGCCAAGGCGCCGATCAGCCAATGGCAGGCCTACCTGCGCTTCCACACCATCGACGACGCCTCGCCGTACCTCAGCAAGAATTTCCAGGACAACAAGTTCGACTTCTACGGCAAGACCCTGGCCGGCCAGCCGGAACAGAAGGTGCGCTGGAAGCGCGTGCTCGGCACCGTCAACGGCTCGATGGGCCAGGCGCTGGGCCAGCTGTACGTGGCCGAGGTGTTCAAGCCCGAGGCCAAGGCGCGCGCGCAGGAACTGGTCGACAACGTGCGCAATGCGCTGAAGGCGCGCATCCAGAACCTCGACTGGATGAGCGACGAGACCAAGGCCAAGGCGATCGCCAAGTGGGATACCTTCCTGCCCAAGATCGGCTACCCGGACAAGTGGCGCGACTGGTCGGGCCTGAACGTCACCGGCGACAGCTACTACGCCAACGTGCAGGCGGCGAACAAGTTCAACTACGACTACGACATCGCCAAGATCGGCAAGCCGACCGACCGCAAGGAATGGGGCATGACCCCGCAGACGGTCAACGCCTACTACAACCCGACCGACAACACGATCAACTTCCCGGCCGCGATCCTGCAGCCGCCGTTCTTCGACGCCAGGGCCGACGATGCGATCAACTATGGCGGCATCGGCGCGGTGATCGGCCACGAAGCCAGCCATGGCTTCGACGACGAGGGCAGCCAGTTCGACGGCGCCGGCAACAACAAGAACTGGTGGACCAAGGACGACCGCGCCAAGTTCGACGCGCGCACCGACAAGCTGGTCGCCCAGTTCAACGAGTACGCGCCGATCAAGGACAAGCCGGACGCGCACGTCAACGGCAAGCTGACCCTGGGCGAGAACATCGCCGACCTGGGCGGCCTCAACGTGGCCTATGACGCGCTGCAGGCCGCGCTGAAGAAGAACCCGGAGGAAGCCGGCAGGCAGATCGACGGCTACACCCAGGACCAGCGCTTCTTCCTCAACTGGGCCCGCGTGTGGCGTGGCCACGTGCGCGAGAAGCAGGCGCTGCTGTCCCTCAACGTCGACCCGCACGCCCCGGCCGCGCTGCGCGCGATCGGCGCGCCGTCGAACATGCCGGCCTTCGCCAGCGCGTTCCAGTGCAAGCCGGGCGACACCATGGTGCGTGCGGACGACAAGCAGGTGAAGATCTGGTAAGACCGATGCCGTCGTGGCCCAGGCCACGACGGCAGGCCTGATCGACCCCGGACGCCGCGCAGATGCGCGGCGTTTTTTGTGTGCCGATGCCGCGGCAGCCATCACTCCCGCGCCACGTCTCCCATCCATCGCACTCGAAGTTATTGCTAATCATTGGCAGTTGCTTTATTGCCCGTCACCCAGCAAGGCCGCTGCACGGGGCTGGCAGCCTCGCGCTGCACGATTCCGCGTGCCCGCACAGCACGTGCCTGGGCCAGCCACCCCAGGCGATCCTGCAGGAGACCGGCGCGGTCTCGCTGCTCGACGCGCTGCTCGCGCTCACTGGCGCGTACCACAACCTGTTGCGCCAGTGGAACGAGGCTTGAGCGTGCCCGACCCGCCACGCTGATCCGGCCGGAAGCGCGCGATGGTTCCCAGCGCGGGCCGCGGGGCGGATAATCGTCGGTCCTTGGCGCAATACGGCTGAAACATGTTTGTCCCTGGTCAACGCTGGATCTCCTCCGCCGAACCCGAGCTGGGCCTCGGCACCGTGCTGCGCGTGGAAGGGCGCGGCGTGCAGGTGCTGTTCGCCAAGGCCGGGGTGCTGCGCCCCTACGCGATCGACTCCGCGCCGCTGGTGCGCGCCGAGTTCCGCGCCGGCCAGCGCATCGCCGGCAAGGGCATCGCGTTCCTGGTCGAGCGCGTCGAGATCAAGGACGAGCTGCTGATCTACCGCGGCGAGGGCCGCGAGCTGCACGAGGGCCAGCTCGACGACGAGCAGAGCGTGAGCCAGGCCGACGACCGCCTGGTCGGCGGCCGCACCGATGCCGTGGCGCAGTTCGAGCTGCGCCTGGAAGGCCTGAAACGGCGTGCCGAGGCACGCCGTTCGCCGATGTGGGGCCTGGGCGCGGCGCGCATCGGGCTGGTGCCGCACCAACTGCGCGTGGCCGGCATCGCCGCCGCCCGTCGCCCGCCACGGGTGCTGCTGGCCGACGAGGTGGGCCTCGGCAAGACCATCGAGGCCGGCATGATCGTGGCGCGCCAGCTCGCCACCGGGCGCGCCTCGCGCGTGCTGCTGCTGTTGCCCGACACCCTGGTCTACCAGTGGTTCGTGGAGATGCTGCGCCGCTTCAACCTGAGCTTCGCGATCTACGACGAGGAGCGCTGCGAGGCACTGGAACAATCCGGCGACGCCGACAACCCGTTCGAGGACGAGCAACTGGTGATCGCCGACTTCGGCTTCCTGGAAAACTCGCCGAAGCATGCGCAGCAGTTGCTGGACGCGCCGTGGGACCTGCTGGTGGTCGACGAGGCGCATCATCTGGCGTGGTCGCCGGAGGCCGCCAGCCTGCGCTACACGATGGTGGAAAAACTGGCCGCGGCGATCCCCGGCGTGATCCTGCTCACCGCCACCCCGGAACAGCTCGGCCGCAGCGGCCACTTCGCCCGCCTGCGCCTGCTCGACCCGCAACGCTACAGCAACCTGGAAAGCTACCTGGCCGAGGCCGACAGCTACCTGGCGCTGTCGAAGATCGCCGACCGCCTGCTCGATGGCCAGCCGCTCGACGATACCCAGCGCGCCACGCTGGCCGAGTCCTTCCACGGCGACAGCGCGCTCACCGCCCGCCTGGCCGACCCGGCCCGGCCCGACAACGCACGCGAGCTGCTGGCCGCGCTGATCGACCGCCACGGCACCGGCCGCGCGATGTTCCGCAACAACCGCGCCGGCGTCGGCGGCTTCCCGAAGCGCCGCCCCGAGTGGCACCTGCTGCCGATGGCTGCGGTCGACGACAGCACGCGCCAGGCGCTGCTGGCCGAATTCCACGCCGACATCCAGCAACCGCCGGCGCTGATCGAGGTCGACTACGCCGCCGACCCGCGCATCGACGCCCTGGTCGCCCTGCTCGACGCGCACCCGCAGGACAAGTTCCTGCTGATCTGCCGCAGCCACGCCAAGGTGCTGGCGCTGGAGGAAGCGCTGCGCACGAGGAGCGGCGTGGGCGTGGCGCGTTTCCACGAAGGCCTCAGCATCGTGCAGCGCGACCGCAACGCCGCGTACTTCGCCCAGCCCGACGGCGCGCGCCTGCTGCTGTGCTCGGAGATCGGCTCGGAGGGGCGCAACTTCCAGTTCGCGCACCGGCTGGTGCTGTGGGACCTGCCGCTGGATCCGGACCTGCTGGAGCAGCGCATCGGCCGGCTCGACCGGATCGGCCAGAAGCACGATATCGACATCCACATCCTCGCCGTGGCCGACAGCGCCCAGCACGTGCTGGCGCGCTGGTACGACGAGGGCGTCGACGCGTTCCGCATGAGTCCGGCGGACGGCCGCGAGCTGCTGCGCCGCTACGGCGAGCCGCTGACCCGGCTGGCCGACGAGCACGCCCGTGGCGACGACAACCGCGATCAGGAACTGGACGCCCTGCTGGCCGAGACCCGCGCCAGCCACGAGCAGATGGCCGAGCTGATCCGCGGCGGCCGCGACCACCTGCTGGAGCTGGCCGCCAGCCGCGACCTGCACGCCGACGAGCTGCAGCAGGCGTTCGCCCGCGAGGACCACGACCCCGACCGCGACGCCTTCGTGCAGCGCCTGCTCGAGGCGTTCGGCATCCATGCCGAGGAACTCGGCGGCCAGGTGCTGCTGCTCGACCCGCAATACCTGTCCACCGACGCCCTGCCCGGCTTCGCCGAAGGCCCGCAGTCGGTGACGTTCGCCCGCGAGGTGGCGCTGGCGCGCGAGGAACTGCCGCTGCTGCGGCTGGATCATCCGCTGGTCGCCGGCGCGCTCGACCTGGCGCTGTCCGGCGAACAGGGCAACGCCGCCTTCATGGTCGACGACGTGCTGCCGCCGCGCACCGCGCTGCTGCAGGCGGTGTTCGTGCTCGAATGCGTGGCCGACCGGAAACTCGACGCCGAACGCTTCCTGCCGGTCCTGCCGATCGCGGTCACCGTCGACACCCGGCTCGCCGAACGCGCCGACTTCGCGCCCAGCGAGATCGCCCTGCGCAAGGCCGGCGACCGCAACATCGAGGTGCCGCGCTACCGCAAGTTCCTCGCCAAGCTGGTGCCGCCGATGCTGGAACGCGCCGAGGCGCTGGCCGGCGCACGCGGGCAGGCGCGCATCGACGAGGCCGTGACCCTGGCCACGCAGACGCTGGATGCGGAACTGTCGCGCCTGCTGGCGCTGCGTGCGGTGAACCCGTCGGTCAGCGAAGCGGAAATCGCCGCCATCGCCGCCGAACGCAGCACCCTGCTGGCCGCCCTGCCGCAGTCGCGCCTGCGCCTGGACGCGGTGCGTTTCGTGGTCAGCGCCGACTTCCTCGCGCTGCGCTGACCTCCACTGCATCGCGCGGGGGACGAACTGCGAACCGCCTTCTCAGGCCGCTTCCGCCGGCACCTTGCGCATGCGCCGCTCCACGCCGAACGCGTAATACGCCGCGGTCAGCAGCGCGATCCACGCCACGCCCACGTACAGCGCCACGCGAGTGTCGGGGCTGTAACCCAGCATCACCCATACGAAGGCGAGGAAGGCCAGGCACAGCACGCTGGACAGCGGCCACGCGCGCAGGCGGAACCCCAGCGGCTGCGCCTGCCGACGGCGGAAGCGCCAGTGCGCCACCAGCACCATGCCCCAGGTCCACACCGTGTTGAACGCGAGAATGGACATCATCATGCCGAAGATGCGCCCCGGCACCAGGTAGTTCATCAGCACGCCGAACAGCAGGAACACCATGGTCACCAGCACGCCGCGCACCGGCACGCCCTGCGCGCTCACCCGGCCCATCGCCGCCGGCGCCTGGCCCTTGCCGGCCAGGCTGTGCAGCATGCGGCTGCCGCTGAAAGTGGTGGAATTGAAGCTGGACAGCGCCGCGGTGATCACCACGAAGTTGATCAGCCCCGCCGCGCTGGGGATGCCCAGCCGCGCGAAGGTAGTGACGAACGGGCTGCTGTGCGCGTCCAGCGCGTTCCACGGATAGATCGCCATGATCACGAACAGCGAGCCGATGTAGAAGATCAGGATGCGCCAGATCACCGAGTTCACCGCGCGCGGGATGGTGCGCTCCGGCTGCGCCGCTTCCGCCGCCGCCATGCCGATCGTCTCGATGCCGCCGAAGGAGAACACCAGCACCGGCAGGGCCAGCACCATGCCGGTAACGCCGTTGGGGAACCAGCCGCCGTGCGACCACAGGTTGGAAAGGCCCACCGGCTGGCCGCCGTTGCCCCAGCCCAGCCAGATCATCGCGCAGCCGCCGGCGATCATGAGCACCACGGTGAGCACCTTGACCAGCGCGAACCAGAACTCCAGCTCGCCGTAGACCTTCACCGCCAGCAGGTTCAGTCCGCCGATCATCGCCACGCTGGCGAAGGCCCAGATCCACTGCGGCGAGTCGGGGAACCACGTCTTCATGTAGATGCCCACCGCGGTGCTCTCGGCGATGCCCACGCCCATCATCAGGATCCAGTAGTTCCAGCTGGTGAGGTAGCCGGCGAACGGACTGATGTACTTGTGCGCGTAGGCGCCGAAGGAGCCGGCCACCGGCTCGTGCGCGGCCATCTCGCCCAGCGCGCGCATGATGATGAAGATCATCGCGCCGCCGAACAGGTAGGCGAACAGCACCGAAGGCCCGGCCAGCCGGATGGTGCTGGCCGAGCCCAGGAACAGTCCGGCGCCGATGCACATGCCCAGTGCCATGAAGGTGATGTGGCGCGGGGTAAGCTGGCGCTGCAGGGACTGGGTCATGGATGCTTTCGCGGCGTGGAAACGTTCAGCGTAGCAGACGCCGCCGCGGCTTCCACGGCAACCGCCCGCGCCAGTACTGGATCAGCACCAGGCCGCCGAGCATGCCGCCAAGATGGGCGAAGTGGGCCACGCCCGGCTCGATCCCGGTCACGCCCATGGTCAGTTCGGCGGCCGCATACAGGCTCACGAACAGCCACGCCGGCATCGGGATCGGCAGGAAGATCAGCATCACCTTCTCGTGCGGATACAGCATGCCGAACGCCAGCAACAGGCCGAAGATCGCGCCGGAAGCGCCCAGCGTGGGGCCGTACTGGGCTGGCGGGAAGAACCACAGCACCGCCAGCTGCAGCAGCGAGGCGACGATCGCGCAGACGAAGTAGTAGACGGTGAACTCGCGCGCGCCGAAGGTGCGTTCGATGGTGCCGCCGAACATGTACAGCGCCAGCATGTTGAACATGATGTGGGTGATGCTGCCATGCATGAACGCGCTGGTGACGATCTGCCACACCCCGAACAGGCCGCTGCCCAGCGGCCACAGTGCGAAATACTGCAGCAGGAACGTGCCCGTCACCTGCTGCAGCAGGAACACGGCGATGTTGGCGATCAGCAGGTTGCGCGTGACCGGCGGCAGATCGAAAGGCATCGGGCGGTTTCCATAGGTGGCAGGCTCAAGCGTAAGGGCGGCAAGGCAATGCCGCCAGCGACGCCCCGTTCCGACCGCAGCCGCCGGCGATCGTTCACTCGTGGCGGCCCATGAAAAAGCCGCCTTGCGGCGGCCCCCGGAAAACCGGCGACGCCGGCCTCAGCCCTTGTCGGCCGCTGCCTGCGCCATCGCCTCCGGGCGTTTGGCGCCGGCGAAGCGCTTGGCCCAGTAAGCCTCGCTGAGGCTGGAGATCTCCACCGACTTGCCGGCGGACGGCGAGTGGATGAAGCGGCCGTTCGAGATGTAGATGCCCACGTGCGAGATGTTTCGCCTGCCATGGGTGCGGAAGAACACCAGGTCGCCCGGCTGCATCTCGTCGCGCCTGACCTTGAGGCCGGCGAGGAACTGCGAGGCGGAGTTGCGCGGCAGCTGCACGCCGACCGCATGGGCGAACACGTAGCGCACGAAACCGCTGCAGTCGAAGCCCTTGGACGGATCGCGGCCGCCACGCACATAACGGGTGTCGCGCAACTTCATCGCCACCTCGAGCAGCGCCTTGCGCAGCTCGGTGATGTCGTCGCTGCTGGCCGCGACGGCCGCCGCGTCACCCGGGTTGGCGGCCAGCGAGGCGGCGTCGGGAAGCACGGACTGCGCCAGCGCCGACGCCGGGCTGAACACCGGCAACTGCCCCAGCAGGGGCGAACCGGCACGGGCCATGAACGCCGTGTCGACGGCTGGATCGGTCTGGGTGGGAAGGTTCCGGGCCTGGAGCGGGCCGGACAACAACACGGAGGCGAGCGCGGCGAAAACGGTCAGGTGCTTGATGGGCATGCCGGGAAAAATCCCTTGTTGTTCGCAGGATTGGCCGCCCAGCAGAAGCCGACGACGTGACAATGCAGTGAACTTAACAAGAAGAAGGCGTGCAGATGTTCGATTGAGGTTAACTGAACCCTGCCGTTTCAAAAAACGGCACACGCAGAAATTTCACGCAAGGTGCTGAATTTCCAAGATTTCACGCCTCGGATGGCGTTTCCGGCCAGTAATGCGAATCCGGATAGGGCCGGGCACCGAAGATGGCGGTGCCGATCCGCACCTCGGTCGCGCCCTCGGCGATGGCGAGCGGGAAATCGCCGCTCATGCCCATGGACAGCCTCGACACGGCATGCCCCCGTGTCACCTCGCGGTCACGCAATTCGCGCAAGCGGCGGAAGCAGCCGCGCACTTCGGCCGGGTCGGTGGAATGGATCGCCAGGGTCATCAGGCCGCGCACGCGTAGGGTGTCGTAGCCGCGCAGGGTATCCAGGAAGCCGGCCAGGTGCTCGGGCGGCAACCCGTACTTGCTGGGCTCGGACGAGGTCTTCACCTGCACCAGCACGTCGATCGCGCGGCCCTCGTGCTGCAGCCGCCGATCCAGCGCCTGGGCCAGTTCCAGCCGGTCCAGCGACTGCACCTCGCTGGCCAGCCGCGCCACCTCCTTCGCCTTGTTGGTCTGCAGGTGGCCGATCATCACCCAGGCTATGTCGCAATCCGCCAGCGGTGCGGACTTGTCGCGGATCTCCTGCACCTTGTTCTCGCCGAAGCGGCGCATGCCCAACGCCACGGCGGCGCGGATCAGCTCCGGGCCGAAGGTCTTGCTGACCGGCAGGATGCCCACCCCGGCCGGGTCGCGCCCGGCCGCGCGACAAGCCTCGTCCACCCGGCGGCGGACGTCGGTCCAGTTGGCGGCGAGACGGACATGATCGGGCATCTCGGCATTCATCGCAGCGGCGGCCGGCGATGGGCCCTCAGGCCTTGCCTGCCTGCTCGAAATGGCGCGCCACCACCTCGGCCACCACCATGCTGACCTTCTTGCCGGTGGGGATGTGCAGGAACTCATTCGGGCCGTGCGCGTTGGAATGCGGGCCCAGCACACCGGTGATCAGGAACTGCGCCTTGGGGAATTTCTCGCCCAGCATGCCCATGAACGGGATGCTGCCGCCCTCGCCCATGTAGGCGGCCGGCGCGCCGAAGTAGTTCTGCGAGGCGTCGGCCACCGCCTGCTCCAGCCAGGGCGACAGCGCCGGCGCGTTCCAGCCGCTGCCATCCTTCTCCAGGGTGAAGCTGACCTTCGCGCCGTACGGCGGATCCTTTTCCAGCAGCTGCTTGACGAACTCGCCGGCCTTCGCGCCGTTAAGCGTGGGCGGCACGCGCAGGCTGAGCTTCACCGCGGTGAACGGGCGCAGCACGTTGCCGGCGCTCTCCAGCGGAGGGATGCCGCCGATGCCGGTCACCGCCAGTTGCGGGCGCCAGGTGCGGTTGAGCACCAGTTCGGCCAGGTCGTGGGTAACCGGCTGCATGCCCTCGACCCATGGGAACTTGCCGTAGACGTCGTCGCCGAGGACCTCGGCCGAGCGCCGGGCCTGCTCGACGCGCTGCGGCGGGATCTCGACGTACAGCTCCTCCGGCTTGATCGTGCCGGTTTCCGGATCCTCCAGCCGCGACAGCAGCTCGCGCAGGATGCGGAAGCTGGAGGGCACCACGCCGGAGGCGTCGCCCGAGTGCACGCCCTCCTCCAGCACCTGCACGCTGAGGTTGCCGCCGGTCATGCCGCGCAGCGAGGTGGTCAGCCACAGCTGGTCGTAGTTGCCGCAGCCGGAATCCAGGCACACCACCAGCGAGGGGTTGCCGATGCGCGCGGCCAGGTGGTCGACGTAGTACGGCAGGTCGTAGCTGCCGGATTCCTCGCAGGCCTCGATCATGATCACGCAACGGGCATGCGGCACGCCCTGTTCGCGCAGCGCCAGCAGCGCGGCCAGCGAACCGAAGATCGCGTAGCCGTCGTCGGCGCCGCCGCGGCCGTACAGCTTGTCGCCCTTGAGCACCGGCGTCCACGGACCCAGCCCGTCGGCCCAGCCGGTCATCTCCGGCTGCTTGTCGAGGTGGCCATACAGCACCACGGTGTCGTCGCCCTGGCCCGGCACCTCGATATAGATGAGCGGGGTGCGCCCTTCCAGCCGCACCACCTCCAGCGTGGCGCCCGGCAACTGGCCCAGCTTGGAGCGCGCCCAGCTTTCCATCAGCTTCACCGCGGCGTCCATGTAGCCGTGCTCGGCCCACTTCGCGTCGAACATCGGCGACTTGTTGGGAATACGAATGTATTCAACCAGCTGCGGCACGATCTCGTCGTCCCACAAGCCGCCGACGAAACGCGAAAGGCGGGCGGTATCCATGGTGAAGCTCCATCAGGCAGACAAGACCGGCATTGTAACAGCGCGCCTCCACCGCACCGACACGCGATCGGAAGCCGCCCACAGGCGAAAGCGCCCACCACGCACGCCGGTCCTGCGGCGCCTCCCACTGTGCGGCCCTTCGCCACGCGCCATAGTGCGCCGGCGGCACCCGGATGCCGCCACCACCGCCCAAGGAGAAAGGCCATGTTCAACAAACTCGCCGCTGTCGCCCTTGCACTCGCCCTTGCCCTGCCGGGGCTGCTGCTGGCCGCCACGCCGGTCAACATCAACCAGGCCGATGCGGCCGCCATCGCCAAGTCGCTGGACGGCATCGGCCCGTCGAAAGCGGCGGCCATCGTGGCCTGGCGCGAGGCCCACGGCCCGTTCAAGAAGGCCGACGACCTCAAGCACGTCAAGGGCATCGGCAAGGCCACGATCGAGCGCAACCGGGCCGCCATCCTGCTCGCCGACGACGCTGCCACGGCCGCCACCGGAGCGGATGCGCCCGCCAAGACGGAGCGCAAGAGCAAACAGCGCGCCGTCGCGGAGGCGGCGGCCGGGGAATAACCGGCAGGGAACCGGGCGGCGCGGCCTGTGGCAGGCCGCGCCGCCTGCGCTACACTCGCGCGCCCCAACCCGACGCCGCCCTGCCATGATCCTGCCGCATTACCACATCGCCGCCTCCGCCATCCGCGGCGCCGGCAAGGGCCTGTTCCTCGACGAAACCGTGGCGGCGGGGCGCATCATCACCGCGCCGGACGACATCGGGCGGACCTACCGGCACGCCGACATCATGGCCTCGCCCGAGCTGCGCGCGCAGTTCCACGCCAGCGCGCGCTGGTTCGAGGACCGCTACACGCTGTCGCCCGACTGGCCGGACGAGTGCTACATCAACCACAGCTTCACGCCGAACGGGCTGTGGCACCTGGGTTTCGTATTCGCGCTGACCGAGCTGCCGCCCGGCAGCGAGATCACCGTGGACTACCGGCACCTGCTGCCGCCCGGCCAGGCCGAGGATTTTGTCGATTCGGTCACAGGTGAGACAATCACCGGCTTGTCCTGGCAAGAGAGCCTTGCCAGCAGTACCCGTGCCCTGGCCGAGCTGCTGGCTGTCGCCCATCGTTGAATGTGATGCCTGTTGAAATCCCCACCATCGAAACGGCGCGCCTGCGCCTGACTGCACTCACCGAGCGGCACTTCGACGACTACGCCGCGATGCTGGCCGACCGGGACAGCACGCGCTGGATCGGCGACGGCCAGCCGCTGGACCGCACCAACGCCTGGCGCTCGCTGGCGATGCTGCTGGGCCACTGGCAGCTGCGCGGCTGCGGCATGTGGGCGCTGGAGCTGAAGGGCAGCGGCGAGTTCATCGGCCGCGCCGGCCTGATGTACCCCGACGGCTGGCCCGACCTGGAAATGGGCTGGATGCTGAAGCCCGAGCACCGCCACCACGGCTACGCCACCGAGGCGGGCGAAGCCGTGCTGGAGTTCGCCTGGAACCACCTGCGCGCCCAGCGCGTGATCAGCCTGGTGCGGGTCGGCAACGAGGCCTCCGACCGGGTGGCCGAGCGGCTCGGCGGCGAACACATCGAGGACATGGACTTCTACGGCAGCCACAGCCACGTGTTCGCCTACTACCCGCCGCACCGCGGGCACCGCCGCGCCTACGGCTGAGTCGCGGGCAGCCGGGGCCGGCCGCGGGGCCGCTCACAACGGCTGCGGCATCCTGCCGGCGCGTCGGCCGGACGACAGCGAGCGCGCCACCTCGGCCAGCGCATACACCCGCGCCACGCGCACCCAGCCCAGCACCAGCACCACCAGCTGCGCCAGCAGCACGGCCAGCACGGTGCCGCTCACGCCGAGCGCCGGTGTGTGCACCCGGACGATGCCGAGCGCCAGGGCGACCGCATAGCCGACCAGGCTGATCAGCAGGTAGCTCAGCAGCGTGCTGAACGGCCGCCGCAGCAACTGCATGAAGCCGCGGCCAAGGGCCCGTGTGGCCGAGCGCAGGCCGCTGTTGGCGATGAACACGGCCCGGGCGGACTCCACGATCGCCTGCGCCAGCACGAACAGCAGCACGGCCAGTCCGGCCGCCGCGTGCACGGCGCGATCGGCCTGCGATTCCAGCACGGCACGGGCGCCGATCCGGTCCGCCGCGCCGAACACCACGCCGATCAGCGCCGCCATCGCCGCGTACGGCACGACCGACCACAGCATCAGGCGGAACATGCGGCCGTATTCGACGATGCCGCACTGGAGCAGGTGGCCGAAGCCCAGCACGCGCCCGGCACGCCCGCTGCCGACCAGCATGCCGTTGAGGAACGGCGACAGCAGCAGGGTCAGCAGCAGGCCCAGCAGGACCGCGCCCTTGAGCCAGCCGGTGCCGTCGCCCAGCGCCGACAGGCTGTCGCCGAACATCAGCGGGCTGAAGTGCCCGGCCCACGCCTGCGCGTGCACCGAATGGTCGAGCAGGCCGGCGAGCGAACGCCATAACGGCACGCCGACCACGGCGGTCGGCAACAGCAGCAGCAAGGTCCACAGCAGCAGCAGGCGCCACTGCATGGCGGCCAGCGGCGCGCGCGCGACCGCGGCGAAATCGACCCGGCGGGAAGCAAGTTTGCCCATCATCATCACAGCGACCCCACCAAGGCATAGAAGGCCTGCAGCAAGGCGGCGGCATCGGCGCTCCAGCGGCGCGAGGCGGCGCCGTCGGCCCTGCTGGTCAGGCTGTCGTCGAGCTTGTTCGCGTCGAGCAGGATCTTCTGCGCCGGATCGAGCTCGGCCGAGACCACCTTGGCCGGCCGGACGAACTCGAAACGGGCCCAGCGCCGGGCATCGCTCCAGCGCACGTCCTCATGGCTGCCGTCGGCGAACGTCACCCTCAGCAGCTGCGGCACCGGCGCGCCGTCGCGGCGCACGGTAACGGTGCTGCGCCACGGGAACGGGCCGCTGCCCGGCTTCGCCCCCGGATGCGCCTGCGCCCAGTCCTTGCGCTGCCTGTCGATCTGCCTGTCGAGGGCGTCGGCGTCGAGCTCGCTGCGCTTGCCGTCCTTCATCGCGCTGCCGGGCTGCGGCAACACCTCGACCGCGTCGATGCTGGCGACCCGGTCGTCGATTTGCGCGGTGCCGTAGACGTACTGGTCGAAGATCGCATCGACCGCCTGCGGGTTGCCGGAGACCTCGGCCAGGGTGGCGCGCAGATCGGCTACCGAAGGATGGCGGAAGCGCCAGCGCCGGTAGTACTCGTGCATCGCGCGCTCCAGCGCGGGCTTGCCCAGGCGTTCCTCCAGGTCGTGCATGGCGGTGGCGGTGCGTGAATACACCTTGCCGTAGCTGCTGCTGGACAGGCGATCCCAGGCGTTCGCGCCCAGCGGGTCGGGCGGCTGGCGCAGGCCGGCGGTCAGGCGCTCGGCGACGAAGGGCGGGATCGCGGGCGCGATGCCGAGGCGTTTCATCCAGCCGCTTGCCGCCACGATGTCCTGGCCGCGCCCGCGCAGCATGCGCTGGTCCCAGTACTCGTTCATGCCCTCGTCGAGGATCGGCTCCTCGAACTCGTTCGAGGCCAGAATGCCGTAGAAGTAGCCGTGGCCGAACTCATGGATGGTGACGAAGTCGAGCATGTACTGGGTGAGCGTGCCCGGCTCGACCCTGGCATAGCCCTCGGTGGTGAAGAACGTGGGGTACTCCATGCCGCCAGCTTCCGCGGCGTTGTACGGCGGCACCACTGCCGTCACCGTCTTGTACGGATAGGCGCCCAGCGTCTTCGAGAAGAACGCCAGCGAGTCGATCGCGGCCTGGAGCACCGGCCTGGCGCTGGCGGCGTACTCCTCCGGGTAGAGCACCCGCACGTCGACCCTCGGGCTGCCCGGCCCCTGCCAGCTGCCGTCCAGCGTCTTGTAGCCCTTCGCGGCCACCCAGGCGAAATCGTGCACGTCGCCCTGCACGAAGTGGTACGTGCTCTTGCCGTTCGCCGTCTCCGGCGGTCCCTGCAGCTTGCCCACCGCGCCCACGGTGTAGTCGCCAGGCACGGTGAGGCGCACGTCGTACAGGCCGAAGTCGGCGTAGAACTCGCTGTTGAAGTGGAACTCGTGCACGTTCCAGCGCGGCGCGGTGGCGCCGCGTTCACCGGCCAGCTCCAGCACGCCGATCTTGGGGAACCACTGCGCCACCAGGTTGAAGTCGCCCCACCAGCCGGTGCGCTCGACCACCCGCGGCAGCTGGCTGAGGAAGTCGATGTCCAGCGTCAGCGTGCCACCGGCCGGCACCGGCTCGGCCAGGTCGATCTGCGCCACGGTCTGGTCGGTGGCCGGGCCGTGGTCGGGCTGCACGAAGCGCCATTTCAGCGCGGCGTCGCCCTGCTTCACCTGCTGCAGCTCGATCCAGCCCCATTCGCCCTTCTTCAGCACCGCCGCACCGCGCGAACGGCCGTGCGCGGTGAGCACCTCGCGCTCGGTGAACCAGGTGCTGCCCTCGTTCTGGAACGCGTTGAGGTACAGGTGCACGTAGATGCGGTCGACCGGGCGATCGCTGCGGTTGCGCCAGGTCATGCGCTCCCTGCCGGTCACCGCGTGCTTCGCCGCGTCCAGCTCGGCGTCGATGCGGTAGCTCGCCACGCGATCGGACAGGGTCGGCTCGCTGCCGCTGCGCCCGCCGCCCCAGGCATTCGCGCTGCTGGGCACGGCGACGGCGGCGGCATCGGCGGCCGCGAACGGAATCCCGGACGACGCCGCGCCAGCCGGCGCCGGCGTCGATGCCGCCGGCGATGGCGCTGCGGGCGGCGGCGCGGTCGATGCTGCCTGCTGCGCTGCCGCCAGCCAGGGCCAGGCCATGGCCAGCACACACAAACATCCCCACTTGCGCACGACCTGCCGCATGACGGTCACCCCCTGGACAGCCCCATCAGACTGCTCCCAAGTCGCGCCATCGGCATAGGCCATTGGTCATGCCGGCGACGGCGCCGCACGGCTCAGTAGACGTCGCGCCGGTACCGCCCCTGCTCGCGCAGCTGCCCGACCCGCGCGTCGCCCAGCACGTCACGCAACACCGCCTCGACGCCCGGCGCCAAGCCGGCGAGGCTGCCGCAGACATAAATCGCCGCGCCGGCGTCGACCCAGCGCAGCAGCTCGCCGGCTGCCTCGCGCAGCCGCTGCTGCACGTGGACGCGCTCGGCCTGGTCGCGCGACCAGGCAAAGTCGGCGCGCTCGATCCAGCCGTCCGCGGCCCAGCGCTCGATCTCCTCGCGATAGAGAAAGTCATGGGCCGCATGCCGCTCGCCGAACAGCAGCCAGTTGCGCCGACGGCCTGCCGCCATGCGCGCCTTCAGCAGCGCGCGCAAGGCCGCCAGCCCGGTGCCGTTGCCGATCAGGAGCAGCGGCCGCGCATCCTTCGGCACATGGAAATTGACGTTGCGGCGCACGCGCAGGGCGATCTCGGCACCGACCGGCGCATGCACGGTGAGCCAACCGGAACCGAGGCCGAGGTAACCGCCGCGGCCGCGCATCTGGCGCACCAGCAGGTGGACCGCGCCATCGGCCGGCAGCGAGGCAATCGAATACTCACGATGCGGCAGCAATTGCAGCATCGCCGCCACGGCCGCCTCGTCCAGGCCATCGACCTCGCCCGCCTCGGGCAGGCGGCAGCGCGCCAGCAGCTCGGCCAACGGCAGCCGCTCGCGGCCGAACGTCGCCGTCGCGCCGCCGTCCAGTCCCTGCAGCGACAGCCAGTCCGCCACCTTGCCGGGCGCATGGCGGGGACCGACCTCGACCAGATCGCCGGCCCGCCAATCCGCGCTGCCATGCAGCGGCTGCAGCGCCAGGTGGAAACAGGGTTCGCCCACGCTGCCGGGATTGAGCAGGCGCCGCTCGGTCAGTCGCCAGCGCTGATACCTCGGCGCTTGCCAATCCGGCAGGTCGGCGGCACCAGACAGCATCGCCAGGCGATGCTGCCAGTGGCGCAAGGCGGCTTCGTCCTCGCTGTCGACCTCCACCGGGTCGAACAGCGGCTGCGCACCACTGGCCTGCAGCCAGCACTGCAGCTGGCGGCCGAAGCCGCAGAAATCCTCGTAATCGCTGTCGCCCAGTGCAAGCAGGCCATAGTGCAAACCGGCCAGCTGCGCCGGCCGCCTCATCGCCAGACGGCCGAAGGCCTGCGCCATATCCGGCGGCTCGCCGTCGCCGGTGGTGCTGACCACGAACAGCACGCGCCCCGTGCGGCGCAGTTCGTCGACGGTCAGCACGTCGATGCCGTCCAGCCGTACCGGCATGCCGGCCAGTTGCAGGCTCTGCAGGGTCTGTCGCGCCAGTGGCTCGGCAAAGCCGGTCTGGCTGGCATAGACCACGCGCACGTCCGTTCCGGCCGCCACGGTGGTGCGGCATCGGCAACGGCGACCGTGGCGGTGGCGGTGGCGGCGTGGCCGACCGCGGCATCCTGCACGCGCATCGGCTTGCGCGGTGACGGCAGCCGCCGCTGACGCACCCAGTCGACCAGGCTCGGCACCGAACTGATCCAGTGCCATGGATGCAGTTGTCGCATCCGGAATGGGGAGTACGACAACCACGCGGCTGCCGGCGATGTCGATTGCGGCTCCATCGGTTTCCGTGTTTCGCCCCCCGCAGCGCCGCAACCATGGCGGCCGGCGAGGGTTTGGCGGCGGTCATGCGCGACACCGGCAGGCCGGCCGCGCGAACCGCTTCATTTAATCGCAAACGAGAATTAATCTCAACAATTAACCACCCCCGCCGCCATCCCGGGGGCACCGGCCATGCCTGGCGGGTTCCGCTGCATCCGGCGGGCTTCAGCGGTCGTCGCGGGTCCAGATCGCGCCGTCTTGCTCATGCACCGGGAAGCTGGCGATCGGCTCGTACGCCGGCGGTTTCGTCACCGCGCCGGTGCGCAGGTCGAAGCGCGCGCCGTGGCGCGGGCATTCCACCTCGAAGCCGACCACCTCGCCGCCGGCCAGGTCGCCGCCGTCGTGGGTGCAGATGTCCTCGACCGCGTACAGCGCGCCGTCGATGTTGTACACGGCGATCGGGGTGTCGCCGTCCCACACCACCTTGTACTCGCCCGGCAGGAAGTCGCTGCGGGTGCCGACCCGGACCCAGCCGTTCATGCGGCGGCCCCGTCGAAATCCTTGCGCAGCACCTCGAAGCGCAGGTCGTCGCGGCGCGGGATGCCGAAACGCTCGTCGCCGTAGGGGAACGGCTGGTATTCGCCGGTGCGCCGGTAGCCGCGGCGGCCGTACCAGGCGATCAGTTCCTCGCGCTGCACGATCACCGTCATGCGCATCCCGCGGCAATGCCACTCCTCGCGCGCGATCCGCTCCGCCTCGGCCAGCACCTGCTTGCCGAGGCCGCCGCCCTGCCCGGCCGGGTCGACCGCGAACATGCCGAAGTAGCCGTTGTCGCCCTGGCGTTCGATGTGACAGCTGGCGACCAGCCGGCCGTCGCGTTCGGCCAAGAGGATGCGGCTGCCGGGCCGCTCGATCAGCGCGCGCACATCGGCCGCATCGGTACGCTGGCCGTCCAGCAGGTGCGACTCGGTGGTCCAGCCGCGCAGGCCGGATTCGCCGCGGTACGCGGATTCGACCAGGACCACGATGGCATCGACGTCGGCAGGGGTCGCCGCGCGGAAAACGGGAAGGGTCTGTGCGCTCATCGTCGCGATGATAGTGCGCCGCCCGGCGAGCCCACCATGACCTGGAACAGGCAGCCGGGCGTGACCTTCGACACTGGGCAGTTCCCCGCCCTGCTGCCTAGCCTGCGAGCTTCGCAATATGTTGCGACACCCGCCACGACCGGACGCCCGCGTCCCCCGACCCGAAGGAAACCACCCATGAAGCACCGTTGCATCAAGCCGCTGGCATTCGCCCTGGCGATGACGCTGGGCGGCAGCGCGCTGGCCGCCTCCACCGCCTCCACCACCGCATTCGACGTGGGCGAGCTGGACGGCTCGATCAAGGCCTGCACCGACTTCAACGGCTTCGTCAACGCGAAGTGGGTGGCCGCCAACCCGATCCCCGCCGACCGCACGCGCTGGGGTTCGTTCGATGCGCTGCGCGAGGACAGCCTCAACGTGCAGCACACGATCGTCGAGAAGGCCGCGCACGATGCGGCTGCCGCCAGGCCGGGCTCGATCGAGCAGAAGATCGGCTACCTGTACGCCTCCGGCATGGACCAGGCGGCCATCGACCAGGCCGGCTTCGACCCGATCAAGCCGCAACTGGCGCGCATCGCCGGGCTGAACAGCAGCGCCGACGTGGTCGGCTACATCCGCGACAGCTACGCCCGCGGTGAGCCGGTGCTGTTCCGCTTCTTCGGCAACGCCGACTTCAAGGACTCCAACCGGCAGATCGCCTACGCCGGCCAGGGCGGCCTCGGCCTGCCCACTGTCGACTACTACAGCAAGCCCGACTACGCGAAGATCCGCACCGCCTACGCCGCGCACATCGCGAAGCTGCTCGAGCTGGCCGGCGTCGGCGCCGCCGATGCGCAGCAGCAGGCCAAGTCGGTGCTGGCGTTCGAAACCCGCCTCGCCGCCGTGTCGCTGCCCCCGGTGGAAATGCGCAACCCGAAGAACCGCTACCACTACGTCAGCATCGCCGAGGCCGACAAGGTGACGCCGGGCTTCGACTGGGCCGCGTTCTTCAAGGCGCAGGGCGCCGACGTGAAGGACGGCTTCTCGCTGTCGCAGCCGAAGTTCTTCGCCGAGGTGCAGAAGATGCTGGGCGACGTGCCGATGGCGCAATGGCAGGCCTACCTGCGCTACCACGCGATCGCCAACGCGGCGCCGCACCTGTCCACGCCGTTCCAGCAGGAAGACTTCGCGTTCAACGCGCAGACCCTGAACGGCCAGAAGGAAATGAAGCCGCGCTGGAAGCGCGTGCTCGACGCCACCAACGACGGCATGGGCATGGCGCTGGGCCAGCTGTACGTGGCCGACAACTTCTCGCCGACCTCGAAGCAGCGCGCCGAGGAACTGGTCGCCAACCTCAGCGCGGCTTTCCGCACGCGCATCGAGCAGCTCGAATGGATGAGCGACGAGACCAAGCAGAAGGCGCTGCAGAAATGGGCCACCTTCGTGCCGAAGATCGGCTACCCCGACAAGTGGCGCGACTGGTCCGGCCTTGTGCTGACCCCGGGCAACTACTTCGGCAGCGTGCAGGCGGCGAACAAGTTCAACTACGACTACGCCATCGCCAAGATCGGCAAGCCGGTCGACCGCGCCGAGTGGGGCATGACCCCGCAGACGGTGAACGCCTACTACAGCGCGCAGAAGAACGAGATCGTGTTCCCGGCCGCGATCCTGCAGCCGCCGTTCTTCGACGCCAGGGCCGACGATGCGATCAACTACGGCGGCATCGGCGCGGTGATCGGCCACGAGATGGGCCACGGCTACGACGACCAGGGCAGCAAGTTCGACGCCCAGGGCAACAACGTCAACTGGTGGACCGAGGCCGACCGCACGGCGTTCGAGACACGCACCGCGAAGCTCGGCGCGCAGTTCGACGGCTACGAGGCGCTGCCGGGCAAGCACGTCAACGGCCAGCTCACCATGGGCGAAAACATCGGCGACCTGGGCGGCCTCAACGCGGCGTACACCGCGCTGCAGATGGCGCTGTCGAAGAACCCGGCCGAGGCGAAGCGCAAGATCGACGGCTACACCCAGGACCAGCGCTTCTTCCTCAACTGGGCCCGCGTGTGGCGCGGCAACATCCGCCCGGAGGCGCAGCTGACCCTGCTCAACACCGACCCGCACGCGCCGGCGCGGTTCCGCGCGATCGGCGCGCCGTCGAACATGCCCGAGTTCGCCCGGGCGTTCCGCTGCAAGGCGGGCGACGCGATGGTGCGCGATGGCGCGAAGCAGGTGAAGATCTGGTAGGTGACGCGGCCGGCCACCCTTCGGCCCGCCACTGCGCGGTTACGGCGGACGGGGCGGATTGCCTGTAGGAGCCCGCTCGCGGGCGATGCTTTTGGAGCCGAGATGACCAGACATTCGTCTGTTGAAAGCCGGGATTCGCAAAAGCAAAAACATCGCCCGCGAGCGGGCTCCTACAAGGCGGCGATCAGACCCTGCCCGCTTCGTAGACTTTCAGGTGGGCATACACGGTCGCCAGCAGCGAACGCCCGTCGAGCGGCTGCCCGGCACGCGCCAGCATGTCGCCGATCACGTGGTCAGCCTCGATCGGGTAGCCGTGCCGCAGGTCGCGCAGCATCGAGGCGGTCAGCGTGGAGCCGGCCTCGGTCAGCACGCTGCGGGCACGCTGCAGGGTCTGCTCGCTCGGCGCATGGCCGGAGCGCTCCGCCACCGCACGGCAATCCTCCAGCAGGTCCAGTGCTGCCGCGGTGCCACCCGGCGCAGCCACGATCTCGCCGATCGAGCCGCGCATCAGGCAGGTGATCCCGGCCAGCGAGGCGAGGAAGATCCACTTGTCCCACATGTCCTGCAGGACCGTGCCGCTCGGGCGCGCGTCGAAACCCGCGCCGGAAAGGGCCTCGGTGATCCGCCGCATGCGTGCCGACGCGCTGCCGTCGCGCTCGCCGAAAGTGAGGCTGTGCGACTGGTTGAGATGCCGCACGGCGCCCTGCCCGTCCAGCGTGGCGGCGATCACGCACTGCCCGCCCAGCACGTGCGATGCGCCGAAGCGCGCGTCCAGCAGGTCGAGCTGGCGCATGCCGTTGAGCAGCGGCAGGATCGTGGTATCAGGCCCCACCGCCGGCGCGATGTCGGCCATCGCCTGCTCCAGGCTGTACGCCTTGCAGCTCAGCAGGATCAGCTCGTACGGCGCGCGCAGCCCGCTCGCCAGCACGGTGGGCGGCGAAGGCAGGTCGGCGTCACCGGTGGCGCTGCGGATCAGCAAGCCATGCTGTGCCAGTTGCGCCGCGCGCTTTTCGCGCACCAGGAATGTCACGTCGCGCCCGTGCTGCAACAGGCGGCCGCCGAAATAGCCGCCGGTGGCGCCGGCGCCAACGATCAGAATGCGCATATCAATTTCCCGTCGGTGCGGCATCCGCCGCCATCAGCAGGCTCGCGACCTGGGCGTCCTTCTCGCGCCACAGCGTGTTCACCCACGACTTGACGCGTCCGCGAAACGCCGCGTCCTCGTCGTAATTGCCCAGCAATCCGGCCTCGATCGCCCGCTCGCGCACGTGCACGCGGATATCGTGCACGCGGCCGGCGATGAGATCCGCCATCGTGCAGCGGCCTTCGGGATAGACGATGGTGACGTCGAGGATCGCGTGCAGCGCGTCGCCCATCGCGTCGAGCACGAAGGCCAGGCCGCCGGCCTTCGGCCGCAGCAGGTGGCGGTAAGGCGAAGATTGCGCGGCATGCTTGGCCGGCGTGAAGCGGGTGCCTTCGACGAAATTCATCACCGACACCGGCATGTGGCGGAATTTCTCGCAGGCGCGGCGGGTGGCTTCCTTGTCCTTGCCCTGCAGCTCCGGGTGCTTCAGCAGGGTTTCCCGCGAGTAGCGCTTCATGAAGGGGAAATCCAGCGCCCACCAGGCCGGCCCCAGCAACGGCACCCAGATCAGTTGCTGCTTGAGGAAGAAGCGCAGGAACGGGATGCGCCGGTTGAACACCCTCTGCAGCACCGGAATGTCGACCCAGCTCTGGTGGTTGCACAGCACCAGGTAGTTGCCGTCGCGACGCAGGCCCGCCAGCCCCTCGACCCGCCAGCGGATGCGGGTGAACAGGTCGAACAGGAAGCCGTTGACCCCGATCCAGCTCTCCGCGATGCGCACCAGCACGCGCGAGCAGGCCTGCCGGATCGTCGGCACCGGCACGACCAGCTTGACCAGGGTGAAGGCGAACAGCGGCAACACGTGCAGCACGATGTTGCCGGCGAGCAGCAGCAACGCCAGCGGAATGCGGATCAGGCCGGGAAGCTTGGCGAGCATGGGGTCGGTCGTGACGGAGGGAACGGGAAGCATAATGCCGGCGGCGGCGGCAAGGCCATGCGACCTTCCGCCGCCTCACAGCAGCAGCTTGCGCACCTTGAGCAGGGCCACGATGAGCGCATCGATCTCCTCGCGGGTGTTGTAGAACGCCAGCGAGACGCGCAGCGTGGCGGGCACGCCGTAGAACTGCATCAGCGGATGCGCGCAATGGTGGCCGGAGCGCACGGCGACGCCCTGCAGGTCGAGCAGCGTGGCCAGGTCGGTGGCCTGGGCGCCTTCCAGCAGGAACGAGATCACCGGCTCCTTCTGTGCCGCTTCGCCGATGATGCGCAGGCCGGGAATCCCGTGCAGGCGCTCGGTGGCGTAGTGCAGCAGTTGCTGCTCCCACGCATGGATCGCCTCGAAGCCGACCGACTCGTAGTAGTCGACCGCCGCCGACAGCCCGACGAAGCCGGCGATGTTCGGCGTGCCGGCCTCGAACTTGTGCGGCGGGGCGGCAAAGGTGGTGCCGCTGAAGCGCACCTCACGGATCATCTCGCCGCCGCCGAAGAACGGCGGCATCGCCTCCAGGTGCTCGCGCTTCGCCCACAGCACGCCGGTGCCGGTGGGGCCGAGCATCTTGTGCCCGGTGACCGCGTAGAAATCGCAGCCCAGCACCTGCACGTCGACCGGCCGGTGCGGCGCCGCCTGCGAGCCGTCCACCAGCAGCGCGATGCCGCGCTTCCTGCACTCGCGCGCGATCTCGCGCACCGGGTTGACCGTGCCCAGCACGTTGGAGACGTGGGTGACGCAGGCCAGCTTCACCTCCGGCGTCAGCATCTCGAGATACTTCTCCACGATCAGCTCGCCGCGCTCGTCGATCGGCGCCGCCTTCACCGTGGCGCCGCTGCGCGCGGCGACCAGCTGCCACGGCACGATGTTGGCGTGGTGCTCCATCACCGTGGTGAGGATGCTGTCGCCGGGTTTCAGCTGCGGCAGCGCGTAGCTGTAGGCGACCAGGTTGATCGACTGGGTGGTGCCGGTGGTGAGGATCACCTCGTTGCGCGACGGTGCGTTGATGAAGCGCGCCAGCTTGTCGCGCGCGCCCTCGTAGGCGGCGGTGGCCTCCTCGCCCAGCTGGTGCACCGCCCGCGCCACGTTCGCGTTGTGTTCGCGATAGTGGTTGTCCACCGCGGCGATCACCGATTCGGGCTTCTGGCTGGTGTTGGCGTTGTCGAGATACACCAGCGGCTTGCCGTGCACGGAGCGCGCCAGCAACGGGAAGTCCGCGCGGATGCGCCGGACGTCGAAGACGGTGGGCGTGCTGGCTTGTGCGTTCATCTTCGATGTTTCCGTAGGTGGCTCCCTCCCCTGCTCGCAGGGGAGAGTTGGGGAGGGGTTCGCTCTTGATCTGAAGGTCAAAAGCCTTACCCCCTCCCAACCTCCCCCTGCAGGCAGGGGGAGGAGATAAAAGCATCACGCGGGCAGCTGCGCGATCAGCAAGCCCGACAGATGTTCGCGCAACGCCTTGTTCGGCAGGTCGTCCAGCATCGCGCGGCAGAACGCGGCGGTCAGCAGCGCGCGCGCCTCGCCCAGCGGGATGCCGCGCGAACGCAGGTAGAACAGCGAACGTTCGTCGAGCTGGCCCACGGTGGCGCCGTGCGCGGCCTTCACCTCGTCGGCGTAGATCTCCAGTTCCGGCTTGGTGTCGATCTCCGCGCCCGGCGACAGCAGCAGGTTCTTGTTGCTCAGGTTGGCATCGCTGCCGTCGGCACCGGGCGCCACCACGATCGCGCCGCGGAACACGCCGCGCGCACGGTCGCCGGCCACGCCGCGCCAGTGCGAGCTGGAGGTGGTGTCCAGCGCCTGGTGGCGGATCGCCAGTTGGGTGTCGATGTGCTGGCGGCCGTGCGGCATGAATACCCCGCGGGTATGGAACTGCGCGCCGTCGCCGACCAGCTCCGCCCGCAGGTCGTGGCGCACCAGCGCGCCGCCGAGTTCCAGCACGTGCAGCGTCGCTTGCGCCCGCGCGTGCAGGCGCAGGCCGCTGCGGCGGATCAGGTTGGCGCCGGCGGCGGCATCCTGCAGCACCACGTGCCGCAGGCAGGCGTTGTCGCGCAGTTCGATGTCGCTGACCAGGGTGGCCAGCTGGGCCTGTTCGCCAAGGCCCGCATGCTGCTCGATCAGGTCCAGTTCGGCACCCTCGCCCAGCTCGATCACGTTGCGCACGTGCCAGGCCGTCTCGGCGTCGGCGGCCGTGCCCACGAAGACGAGCTGTACCGGTGCAGCGCTCCTCGTGTGGGCGGCGACCCGCAGCACCACGCCGTCGACGGCGCGGGCGGCGTTGATCTGCGCGAACGCGTCGCCGGCTTCGCGGCCGTTTCCGACCAGGGCCGGCCGCGACAGCGCGAAACGCAGCGGCTCCGCGTCCCCGCGCAGCGCCTGCGACAGCGGCTGCAGCGAAACCCCCGCGGGCAGCGCGTCGAGCGCCGACAGGTCGGCGCGGAACGCGCCGTTGACGAAGACCAGCCGCGGCCCGTCCACGCCGGGCAAGGCGAATGCCGCGGCATCGACCTCGCGGGTGGCCGCCGCCGCATCGCCGTCGGCGAAGCGGCGCTGGGCAAGCCCGCGCAATGCGGTGTACTTCCACGCCTCGATCCGCGTGTCGGGCAGCCCGCTGGCGGCGAACGCGGCGCGATGCTCGCGCCGTGCCGCATCCAGCCAGGCGGGACCGCCGGCCGGCAGCGGCGCGTCCAGCAGCGATTCGGCCAACGGCAGCGGTGCCGACTGGTTCATGCCACGGCTCCCGCCGGGTGGCTCTGGCCGATCCCGGCGTAGCCATGCTGCTCCAGCTTCAGCGCCAGCGACTTGTCGCCGCTCTCGACGATGCGGCCGCCGGCCAGCACGTGCACGAAATCCGGCACCACGTAGTCGAGCAGGCGCTGGTAGTGGGTGATCATCAGGAACGCGCGGTCCGGCGAGCGCAGCGTGTTGACGCCCTGCGCCACCTGCTTCAGCGCGTCGATGTCCAAGCCCGAGTCGGTCTCGTCGAGGATCGCCAGCCGCGGCTCCAGCACCGCCATCTGGAAGATCTCGTTGCGCTTCTTCTCGCCGCCGGAGAAGCCCTCGTTGACCGCGCGGTGCAGCAGCTCGTCGGAGATCTGCATCACCTTCAGCTTCTCGCGCACCAGCTTGAGGAACTGCATGGAGTCCAGCTCCTTCTCGCCGCGCTGCTTGCGCTGCGCGTTCAGTGCCGCGCGCAGGAAGTAGGTGTTGTTGACGCCCGGAATCTCCACCGGGTACTGGAACGCCAGGAACACGCCGGCCGCGGCGCGCGCCTCCGGCGAAAGCTGCAGCAGGTCGATGCCGCCGTAGGTCACCGTGCCGGCGGTCACCTCGTAGCCCTCGCGGCCGGACAGCACGTTGCCCAGGGTGGACTTGCCGGCGCCGTTCGGCCCCATGATCGCGTGCACTTCGCCCGCGTTCACGGTGAGGCTGAGCCCCTTGAGGATTTCCTTGCCCTCGACGCGGGCGTGCAGGTTTTCGATTTTCAGCATGATTTCAACTCGACACATTCCGTAGGAGCGCACCTTGTGCGCGATGGGGTTGCCGGCGAGGTCGATCGCGCACAGGGCGCGCTCCTACACATCAGCCGACGGCGCCTTCCAGCGACACCTCAAGCAGCTTCTTCGCCTCCACCGCGAACTCCATCGGCAGCTCGCGGAACACCTGCTTGCAGAAGCCGTCGACGATCATCGACACGGCGTCCTCCTCGCCGATGCCGCGGCTGCGGCAATAGAACATCTGCTCGTCGGAGATCTTCGAGGTGGTGGCCTCGTGCTCGACGATCGCGGTGGGGTTCTTCACTTCCATGTACGGGAAGGTGTGCGCACCGCACTTCTTGCCGATCAGCAACGAATCGCACTGGGTGTAGTTGCGCGCGCCCTCGGCGCCCTTCTCCATCTTCACCAGGCCGCGGTAGCTGTTCGAGCTGCGCCCGGCGCTGATGCCCTTGGAGACGATCTTCGACTTGGTGTGCTTGCCGAGGTGGATCATCTTGGTGCCGGTATCGGCCTGCTGGAAGTGATGGGTCAGCGCCACCGAGTAGAACTCACCCACCGAACGGTCGCCACGCAGCACCACGCTGGGGTACTTCCAGGTGATCGCCGAGCCGGTTTCCACCTGGGTCCAGCTGATCTTGGAATCGTCGCCGCGGCAGTCGCCGCGCTTGGTGACGAAGTTGTAGATGCCGCCCACGCCGTTCTCGTCGCCGGGGTACCAGTTCTGCACCGTGGAGTACTTGATCTGCGCGCCCTCGAGCGCCACCAGCTCGACCACCGCCGCATGCAGCTGGTTCTCGTCGCGCTTCGGCGCGGTGCAGCCCTCGAGGTAGGAGACGTGGGCACCTTCCTCGGCCACGATCAGGGTGCGCTCGAACTGGCCGGTGTTCTGCGCGTTGATGCGGAAGTAGGTGGACAGTTCCATCGGGCAGCGCACGCCTTTCGGGATGAACACGAAGCTGCCGTCGGAGAACACCGCCGAGTTCAGCGCGGCGAAGAAGTTGTCGCCGGTGGGCACCACGCTGCCCAGGTATTTCTGCACCAGCTCGGGATACTCGCGGATCGCCTCGCTCATCGAGCAGAACAGCACGCCGGCGTCGGCCAGCTGCTTGCGGAAGGTGGTGCCCACCGAGACCGAGTCGAACACCGCATCCACCGCCACGCCGGCCAGCGCGGCGCGCTCGTGCAGCGGCACGCCCAGCTTCTCGTAGGTCTCCAGCAGGGCCGGATCGACCTCGTCCAGCGACTTCGGCTTCGCCTTCGGCGCGGCGTAGTAGCTGATCGCCTGGTAGTCGATCGGGTCGATGTTGAGCTTGGCCCAGTCGGGCTTGGGCATGGTCAGCCAGTGGCGATAGGCGCCGAGCCGCCACTCGGTCATCCATTCCGGCTCGTGCTTGATCGCGGACAGCGCGCGGATGGTGTCCTCGTCCAGGCCCGGCGGCAGGCCGGTCATCTCGATCTCGGTGATGAAGCCGGCGCTGTAGCTGCGGCCCAGCGCTTCGGCCACGCCGGCGTTGTCGCGCAACGCGGTGGCGGTGCTGCCTTCGTTGATCATGGTGTCGTTCATTCGGTGGTGATCCGTGCGGCCTTCGCCGGCATCGCGATCTGGCTCACAGGCACGGCGGCAATCCGTCGCGACGGCCGCGGTTGCGGCTTGAGCATGTCGGCCAGGCTGACCGCGCGCAGCGCGTTGTCCAGCACGTTGTTGATCAGCTGCCAGCTGCCGCGCACGCCGCACTGCGATTCGCGGTCGCACTGGCCCTCGGCCACGCCGCACTCGGTCATGCCGATCGGGCCTTCCAGTGCCTCGACGATCTCGGCCAGCGAAATCTCGCCGGCCGGCCGGGCCAGCCGGTAGCCGCCGTTGACGCCGCGGAACGATTCGACCAGGCCGGCGTGGCCCAGTGCCTTCAGCAGCTTGCTTACGGTGGGCAGCTCCAGCCGCGACTCGTCGGCGATCTGTACCGCGCTGAGCACCTCGCTGGGGTGCGCAGCGATGCAGGTCATCACCACGGTGGCGTAATCGGTCAGTCGGCTGACGCGGAGCATGGGGGAGGCTCGGGCTGGCGTATTTGAATCGGTACCAAAATGGTACTGATTTGCCGCCGCGCGGTCAATGCCGCCATGCGCCATCGCCTCGCCAGCGCGCCGGCGGCTCGCTAAGCTGGCGCGGTTCCGCCATCGATGGTTGCCATGATTTCCACGCCCGACCGCGCTACCGCCCGCCTCGCCTGGACCCGCCGCGCGCTTGACGACGCCGCGTTGACGCTGGAGCCCGCCTCGGCCGACGCCAGCTTCCGCAGCTACTGGCGCACCCGCCACCAGGGCCACGGCTGGATCGTGATGGATTCGCCGCCGGCGCAGGAGGATCCGCGGCCGTGGCTGGAAATCGGCGCCCGCCTGTCCGCCGCCGGGCTGCACGTGCCGGCGGTGCGCGCGCAAGACCTCGAGCAGGGCTTCCTGCTGATCGAGGACCTCGGCTCACGGCTGTACCTGCCTGCGCTGAACGACCGCACGGTGGACACGCTGTACGGCGATGCGATGGACGCGCTGCTGCGCATGCAGCGCGACGTCGACGTGACCGGCATGCAGCCCTACGACCACGCCTTCCTGCAGCGCGAGCTGGAGATCATGCCGGAGTGGTTCCTCGGGCGGCACCTGGGCTGCACGCCCGCGTGCGGGGAGTGGGACGTGCTGGAGTCGGCATTCACCGTGCTGCTGAAGAACGCGCTGGAGCAGCCGCGCCGCTTCGTGCACCGCGACTACCACAGCCGCAACCTGCTGATCACCGCAGCCAACAGCCCCGGCATCATCGATTTCCAGGGCGCCCTGGTCGGCCCGGTCACCTACGACCTCGCCTCGCTGCTGCGCGACTGCTACATCGCCTGGGATCGCACGCGGGTCGACGCCTGGGCGGAAGCCTACCGCCTGCGCCTGCGCGAGGCGGGGCTCGTCGATGCCGCGGTCGACCGCGAACGCTTCCTGCGCTGGTTCGACCTGACCGGCCTGCAGCGGCACATCAAGGTGCTCGGCATCTTCTGCCGGCTGTACTACCGCGACGGCAAATCCGGCTATCTCGACGACCTGCCGCGCGTGTACGGGTACGTGCTCGACGTGGCGGGGCGCTATCCCGAGCTGGCCGATTTCGCGGCGTTGCTCCGGCGCCGTGCCGGCGGGCGCGACCTGCGCTTGCCGGTGGCCGCATGAGACACGCGCTGATCTTCGCCGCCGGCCTGGGCGAACGCATGCGCCCGCTGACCGACCGCACGCCGAAGCCGCTGCTGCCGGTGGGGGGCAAGCCGCTGATCGCGTGGCACCTGGAAAAGCTGGCCGCGGCCGGCGTGCACTACGTGGTGATCAACACCTCGCACCTCGCCGAACAGTTTCCCGACGCGCTGGGCGACGGCTCGCGCTGGGGCCTGCGCATCCGCTACGCCTACGAGGGGCCGCTGCCGCTGGAAACCGGCGGCGGCATGCTCAACGCGCTGCCGCTGCTGGGAGCGGAGCCGTTCCTGGTGGTCAGCGGCGACGTGTGGAGCGACGCCGACTATGCCGCCCTGCCCGCCGAGCCGGCCGGCCTGGCGCACCTGCTGATGGTGGACAACCCCGCACACCATCCCGGCGGCGATTTCCAGTTGGATGCTCAGGGATCGCTGCACGCCGACGGTGCGGCGCGACTCACCTACAGCGGCATCGGCGTGTTCCGCCGTGAGCTGCTGGACGGCTGGCGCGAAACCGTGGGCGACGCGGCGGGCGTCGATGCGAAACCGCCACGTTTCAAGCTGCGACCACTGCTGGAAGCGGCGATGGCACGCTGCGCGCTGGCCGGCTCGCTGCATCGCGGCCACTGGACCGACGTGGGCACGCCTGCGCGGCTGGCGCAGCTGGATACCGAGCTTTCCGGCTGAGCCACGGCACCCGCCGCCCGCCCTTCGGCATGTGTCAAG
This sequence comes from Rhodanobacter sp. FW101-FHT13A11, assembly GCF_058790335.1. Lineage (NCBI taxonomy): Bacteria > Pseudomonadati > Pseudomonadota > Gammaproteobacteria > Lysobacterales > Rhodanobacteraceae > Rhodanobacter > Rhodanobacter sp. FW101-FHT13A11. The sequence goes on from NZ_JBYTCN010000009.1 coordinate 169,630, forward strand.
GGAATCTGGCTGGCTTCCAGCCGATGCAGGTCGAATTCGCGCACCGGCATGTAACGTTCATCGAAAGCCACGTCGCCCGGTCGCCAGCCCTCGCGCCAGCGGAACGCGCCCCAGAAGCGGCGCAGCACGTACAACTGCTGGCCCACGAGGCCGTGGCGGTTGTCCGCATCCACCATCGGGTCGCCCACGCCGGTGGGGCGCAACGGCTCGACGAACAGCGCGGTGCCGAACAGGATGTCCCAGACCGGGAAGATGAAAGCGAAGTTGCAGTGATGCAGGCCGGGGCGGTCCGGGTCCACCCGCATGTGGTGCAGCCGGTGGTAGTGCGGGTCGACCAGCAACTTGTCCAGCACCGGCCCGAAGCGCAGCCGCAGGTTGGCGTGGTCGAGGTTCTGCAGCAGCTCGCTGCTGAGCACCAGCAGCACGTAGTCGGTGGGCGACACGCCGACCAGCAGCGCGACGGCGGCCACGATCAGCGCCTCCAGCAAGTCATCGAGGTAGTGGTCGCGGTCGTTCGACCAGCAGCCCAGCTGGCGCTGGCTGTGATGCAGGCTGTGCAGCGCCCACCACCACGGGATCGTGTGCTGCAGGCGGTGGATGGCGTAGTACACCAGGTCGTAGAGCGCGTAATAGACCAGGAACAGCAGCACCGGGTGCCACCCCAACCATGGCAGCAGACCCTGCAGGCTGAGCACGCCGCCCGTGTTGTCGCCCGCGCCGCCGATCGGCCGCGCCAGCGGCGGCAGCACCAGATAGGTGAACAGCGGAAGCACGCCGAACAGCTTGAGCAGGGTGTAGGCGCGATCGACCGCGGTGGCGCGGCGGTCGGCCCAGCGCTCCGCCGGCCACAAGCCTTCCAGCGGCCTGAACACGCCGGCGATGATCGTCACCTGTATCGCGGTGAGCAGGAAGTACTGCGCGATCTCGTGCGGCGGGTCGGCGACCAGTCGGGAAAGATGCAGGGCGGCGAGAACCGGCTCGACCACGCGCAACGCCAGCCAGTTCACCACCGCCGACCAGAGGGCGAGAATGGCGTGCATGGTCGTGGAAGGAGACTGCCGGACCGATTACAGGACTCCGGCTGCGGCGTGGCCGTCGCAAGCTTTCGCGATGACGGCATGGCGCCCCCTGAAAAACGAACGGCCCGGTGGAGACCGGGCCGTTTCGTTTCGTGGGCTACCCCTCTGCCCTGTGGGCATCTCCCCTGCGAGCAGGGGAGAGAACATCGGAATCACCCGCTTTGCGGGCGATGCTACTCATGGGCGCCGCGCCAGCTCCGGGTTGTCGCGGGTGACCGGCATCAGGTCCTTCTTCGACACGCCCAGCCACAGCAGGATCGGGCTGGCCACGAAGATCGAGGACAACGTGCCGACCACGATGCCGATCAGCATGGTGATGGCGAAGCCGTGCACCGCGGTGCCGCCGAAGAAGTACAGCGCGCCCATGGTGATGCCGGTGAACAGCGAGGTGATGATGGTCCGCGACAGGGTGTTGTTGATCGAGCGGTTGAGGATCTCCTCCGGCTCGGCCTTGCGCGCCAGCCGGAACAGCTCGCGGATGCGGTCGAACACCACCACCTTGTCGTTGATCGAGTAACCGATCACCGCCAGCACCGAAGCCAGCACCGTCATGTCGAACTCGCGCTGCACCAGCGCGAGGATGCCCAGCGTCACCAAAGTGTCGTGCACCTCGGTGATCACCGCGGCGATCGCGAAGCGGCGCTCGAAGCGAACCCACAGGTAGGCCATGATGCCGAGGATCACGAACACCGCGGCCACCGTGCCGTCGCTGCGCAATTCCTGGCCCACCTGGGCGCTGACGTAGTCGCGGCTCTTCAGCCGCGCATCCGGGCGGGACACGTGCAGCACCTTGATCACGTCGGTGGCGATGCGATCGAGGTTGAACTTGCCGGCGGCGTCGACGGCACCCGGGTCGTCCTTCGGCTGCAGGCGGATCGACACCTCGCGGGTACCGCCCAGGCTCTGCACCATCGCGTTGTGGATGCCGCCCTTGTCGAGCGCATCACGTACCCCGGAGATCTCCACCGACTGGTCGTAGTCGACCACCATCGACACGCCGCCGGTGAAATCCAGCCCGTAGTTGAGGCCCTTGAACGCGATCAGCCCGACCGAGGCGACCATCAGGAAAATGGCGATGGCAATGGTGTACTTGCGCATCCCCAGGAAGTGGATGTTGCTGTCGTGATTGAAGATTTCCATGGTGGATTCTCTCTATGGAAGTCCATTTCCGGGCAAAAGCGGCCATCCATGGCCGCACTATTCAATAAACCCTAGACCGACAGCGTCTTGAGCTTGCGGTGGCCGTGGATCGCCGCGGTGAACGCGTGGGTCAGCGTCACCGAGGTGAACAGCGAGGTCAGGATGCCGATCATCAGCGTCACGCCGAAGCCCTTGATCGCGCCGGTACCCATCGTGGTCAGCGCCAGGGCGGCGATCAGGTGGGTGACGTTGGCGTCGAGGATGGTGGACCAGGCCTTTTCGTAGCCGGCGCGGATCGCCGCGTGCGGGCTCGAGCCGTTGCGCAGCTCCTCGCGCACGCGCTCGCAGATCAGCACGTTCGCGTCGATCGCCATGCCCAGGGTCAGCACGATGCCGGCCACGCCCGGCATGGTCAGGGTGACGCCGATCAGCGACATCACCGCCACCAGGATCACCAGGTTGAAGAACAGCGCGATGTCCGCGACCAGGCCGAACAGCTTGTAGTAGACCGCCGCCGCCAGCAGCACCAGGGCCAGGCCCAGCAGCACCGCCTTGAAGCCCTTGTCGATGTTGTCCTGGCCCAGGCTGGCGCCGATCACGCCTTCCTCGACGATGTCCATCGGCGCGGCCAGCGCGCCGCCCTTGAGCAGCAGGGCGAGGTCGGAGGCTTCCTTCGGGCTGCCCAGGCCGGTGGTCTGGAACTGCCTGCTGAAGGGGCTCTGGATGGTGGCGTCGTTGATCACCGTCTCGGTGACCTTGGGCACGCGCACTTCCTTGCCGTCGATCACCTTCGTCTCGTAGACCTGCTCCACGTACAGCACCGCCATCGGCTTGCCGACGTTGGCGTTGGTGAAGTCGCCCATCTTCTTGGCGCCGGCCGCGTTCAGGGTGACGTCGACCTTCGGCGTGCCGCTCTGCTGGTCGATGCCCGAAGAGGCATCCACCAGCTGGTTGCCGGTCACGATGATCTGCTTGCTCACCAGCACCGGCCGGTTGTCGCCGCGCATGTAGTACAGGTTCGCGTCTGGCGGGATGTTGCCGGTGCGCGCCGCTTCCGCCGCGCGGGGGTCGCCGGGCTGGCCGATGCCGGGCCGGTACTGCAAGGTGGCGACCGCGCCGATCAGCTTCTTCGCCTCGGTCGGGTCCTGCACGCCGGCCAGCTCGACCACGATGCGGCTGTCGCCCTGCTGCTGGATCAGCGGCTCGGACACGCCCAGCGCGTTGATGCGGTTGCGCAGCGTGCCCAGGTTCTGGGTGATCGCGCTGCGCGACAGCTCGCGCAGCTTCTCGGGCTTGACCGTCACGTTCAGCACGTAGCGGTCGCCGGTGCTGGCGCCGGAGGACACCAGCAGGTCGGTGTATTCGTTGGCGATCGCGTCGGACGCGGTGGAGCGGTCGTCGGCCGAGCGCAGGATCACCGCGATGCCCTGGCCGCCCGCGGCATTGCGGGTGACCGATTCGTAACGGATGTTCTTGTCGCGCAGCAGCGCGCGGATGTCGTCGGCGTAGCTGTTTTCCTGCTTCTCGATCGCGTCCTTCTGGTCGACCTGCATCAGGAAGTGCACGCCGCCCTGAAGATCCAGGCCCAGCGGCATCGAGCGGGCGCCGATCGCGCCCAGCCAGCCCGGCACGTTGGACTGCAGCTTGAACGCCACCGTGTAGCCGTCGCCCAGCGCCGCCTTGATCGCGTCGGCGCCGCTCTTCTGCACGTCGGAGTTGACGAACGTGGCCAGCAGGTGGTCGCCCTCCTCGAACACCCGGGTAACCGGGACGTTCTTGGCGGCCAGCGCCGCGGTCACCTTCTGCTGCACCGCCTGGTCGATCGGCGGCGCGTCGCGGTTGGCCGTGACCTGCACCGCCGGCACCGGGGGAAATGCATTCGGCAAGGCGTAGATGACGCCAAACAGCATCACCAACGCGACCAGCGCGTACTTCCAGCGGGGAAAATCACTCATGATCCGGTCCTTTGCGATCGTCCGTGATCGCGAACGTCAAGAAGCGGCCATCTATGGCCGAAGTTTATTTTTACGATCGTCCGTGATCGCGAACATCAAGAAGCGGCCATCCATGGCCGCACTATTCGAAAAAGCCCTGCCCCTGGACATCCCGGGTTTCAGGCGGACTTCAACGAGCCCTTGGGCAGCACCTGCTGGACCGCGGCTTTCTGCACCTTGACCTTCACGTTGGGCGCGATCTCGACCGTGATGAAGGTCTCGCCCACCTCGTCCACGCGCCCGGCGATGCCGCCGTTGGTGACCACCTCGTCGCCCTTGGCCAGGCCGGCGATCAGCGCGCGATGCTCCTTCTGCCGCTTCATCTGCGGGCGGATCATCATGAAGTACATCAGGCCGAACAGCACCACCATCATGATGATCATGGACATGCCGCCGCCCTGCGGCTGCGGAGTAGCCTGGGCGATCACGGGAGAGATCGGAAAACTCATGGTTTGTCTCGCAAGTTATGGCGCCGCCGGGGATTTCAGCTGAACGCCCGATAAAAGATTCTCGATTATGCCATGCACCCCCGGGCCATGCACGATGCCGCTGGCTGATCCCTGATGAGGGCAGCCGGCACCCGATGCAAGGCCATTTCGGCGGGTTCGCGCCCCCTACGAAACCGCAGCGCCCCGGCGACGGGCGTAGAACTCCGCCACGAACGCCTCCAGCGTGCGGTCGGCGATCGCCCCGCGCAGGCCGGCCATCAGGCGCTGGTAGTAGCGCAGGTTGTGCACGGTGGCGAGCTGGCTGCCGAGGATCTCGTTGCAGCGGTCGAGGTGGCGCAGGTAGGCGCGGCTGAAGCCGTGGCTGCAGGCGTAGCAGTCGCAGCCTTCCTCGATCACGCCGGTGTCGGTGGCGTACTTCGCGTTGCGGATGCGCAGCGTGCCCTCGGCGGTGAACAGGAAGCCGTTGCGCGCGTTGCGGGTCGGCATCACGCAATCGAACATGTCGATGCCGCGGCGCACCGCCTCGACGATGTCCTCCGGCCGGCCCACGCCCATCAGGTAGCGCGGCCGGTCCGCCGGCAGCAGCGGCACGGTGAAGTCCAGCGCATGGTTGCGCTCGGCCTCCGGCTCGCCCACGGCGAGGCCACCCACCGCGTAGCCGTCGAAACCGATGCCCGCCAGGCCATCCGCCGAGCGCCGGCGCAGGTTCTCGTACACGCTGCCCTGCACGATGCCGAACAGCGCGTTCGGCGGCTTTGAATCGACACGCTGCAGCTCGTCGAAAGCGCGGCGCGAGCGTTCGGCCCAGCGCAGGCTGAGTTCCATCGAGTCCGCCGCCACCTTTTCGGTGGCCGGATACGGCGTGCACTCGTCGAAGATCATCGCGATGTCCGAGTCGAGCGTCGTCTGGATCTGCATCGACACTTCCGGCGACAGGAACACCTTCGAGCCGTCCACCGGCGAGGCGAAGGTCACGCCCTCCTCGCTGATCTTGCGCTTGTGCGCCAGCGAGAACACCTGGAAGCCGCCCGAGTCGGTGAGGATCGGCCTGTCCCAGCCGATGAAGCGGTGCAGCCCGCCGAACTTCCCGATGACCTCCAGCCCCGGACGCAGGAACAGGTGGAAGGTGTTGCCCAGGATGATCTCGGCGCCGATGTCGCCGACGTCGCGCGGCGTCATCGCCTTGACCGAACCGTAGGTGCCCACCGGCATGAACGCCGGCGTCTCCACCGTGCCGCGGGCAAACGTGAGGCGGCCGCGGCGGGCGGCGCCGTCGGTGGCGTGGAGGTCGAACTGGAGGGAAGTCATCCAGGCATTATCGCGGGTTTGGCCAGGCCCCGCACTGCATGTAGGAGCCCACCCTGTGGGCGATGCTCTTGATGCGGGCCCGTAGAAGCATCGCCCACAGGGTGGGCTCCTACACGGACGGTGTGCCGCTTATACGCCGTGGGGCAGGATCAGCATGGCGTCGCCGTAGGAGAAGAAGCGGTAGCGCTGCTCGACCGCGTGGCGGTACGCGCCGAGCATGAACTCGCGCCCGGCCAGCGCCGACACCAGCATCAGCAGGGTCGATTGCGGCAAGTGGAAGTTGGTGATCAGGCCGTCGATGCTGGTGAAGCGGTAGCCGGGGAAGATGAAGATCTGCGTCTCGCCGGCGAACGGGTGCAGCTCGCCGTCCTTGCTGGCGCTTTCCAGCGCGCGCACCACGGTGGTGCCGACCGCGATCACCCGCCCGCCGTTCGCGCGGGTGCGGCGGATCTGACCGATCAGGTGCGCCCCGACGTTGAGCCACTCGCGGTGCATGCGGTGGTCCTTCAGGTCGTCCACCCGCACCGGCTGAAACGTGCCGGCGCCGACATGCAGGGTGACGTAGCCGAACTCGACGCCGCGCTCGCGCAGCTTGGCCAGGATCGCCGCGTCGAAATGCAGGCCGGCGGTGGGCGCCGCCACCGCGCCGGGCTCGCGCGCGAACACGGTCTGGTAGCGCTCCATGTCGCTGGCGTCGGCGTGCCGCACGATGTACGGTGGCAACGGCATCTCGCCCAGCTTCAGCAGCAGCTTCTCTAGCGGCTCCGGCGCCTCGAAACGCAGCCGGAAGAAGCTCTCGTCGCGGCCCAGCACCACCGCATGGCTGCCGTCGGCCAGCTCGATCCGCGCGCCCTCCTTCGGCTTCTTGCTCACGCCCAGCTGCACCACCGCCTCGTGCGCGCCGGTGACCCGCTCGATCAGGATCTCCACCGCGCCGCCGGTGTCCTTGCGCCCGTACAGCCGCGCCGGCAGCACGCGGGTGTCGTTGAACACCAGCAGGTCGCCCGGCTGCAGGAAATCGGGCAGCTCGCGGAACCGGCGGTCCTGCCGCGACTGCGCCGCCACGTCGAGCAGCAGCAGGCGGCTGGACGAACGCTCGGGCAGCGGCGCCTGCGCGATCAGCTCGGGCGGCAGTTCGAAATCGAAATCGGACTTCTTCAAGGCAGGTGCGGCCGGCATCGGGGAACGGGGCATTATCCCGCAGCGCGCCGATTCCGGCGCAACCGCCTACAACCAGCCCTTTTGCCGCGCCAGCCGATAGGCCTCGATGCGGTTGGCGACGCCGAGCTTGCCGATCGCCTCGGACAGGTAATTGCGCACGGTGCCGTGCGACAGGTTCAACTGCGCGGCGATATCGCCCGCCGACTGCCCTTCGCCGGCCAGGCGCAACACCTGGCGTTCGCGGTCGTTCAGCGGATCGGCTTCGGACCATGCCTCCAGCGCCAGCTGCGGGTCGATCGCGCGGCCGCCGCGATGCACGGTGCGCAAGGCCTCGGCGAGGTTCTCGGCGGGAGCGTCCTTCAGCAGGTAGCCGGACACGCCGGCATCCAGCGCGCGGCGCAGGAAACCGGGACGCGCGAACGTGGTGACGATGACCACCTTGATCGGCAGTCCCTGCCGCTGGATGCGCTGCGCCAGTTCCAGCCCGGTCAGGCCAGGCATCTCGATGTCGGTGACCAGCACGTCGGGCTTCAGCCGTTGCAGCTCGCGCCACGCCGCCTCGCCGTCGGCGGCGGAACCGAGCACCTCGATGTCGCTCTCCAGGTTCAGCAGCGCGGACAGTGCACCGCGCACCATCGCCTGGTCCTCGGCCAGCAGCACCCGGATCATGCGATGGCTCCACGGCGTCCGCGCGAGTGAAGGATTGGCGTCATGGTCTGTGCGGGCATGGGAACACGAATGGGCTCACGCGACGGGTCGATCCGGAAGCGGGTGCGCCAGCGGCCCGGCCGTCGACGGATCCGGCGCCGACCGGGACGATTCGACCAGGCGCATGATCGGCAGCGGCACCACCACCCGCAGACACGATCCCTGGCCGCGCGGCGACTCGAACGCGAGCGTGCCGCCGAGCGCGCGCACCCGCTCGCGCATGCCGCTCAGGCCATTGCCGTCGCTCGCGATGCCGCCGCGGCCATTGTCGCTGATCTGCAGGCAGACGCTGCCCCGCTCGCGCGCCATCTCGACCCGGGCCCGGCTGGCACCGGCGTGGCGCGCGATGTTGGTCACCGCCTCGCGCAAGACCAGCGACAGGCCACGCTCGATGTCGCCCGGCAGGTCGGCGGGCAGCTCGCCGTAATCCAGATGCACCCGCGAGGATTCCAGCAGCAGCCGCGCCGAAGCCATCTCGGCGGCGAGATCGGTGGCGCGGATGCCGGTGACGGCGCAGCGCACTTCCGCCAGGGCGTGCCGCGCGACCTTTTCCGCTTCCTCGACCTCGCGCCGGGCGGCCTCGACGTCGCGGTCGAACAGCTTGCGCGACAACTCCAGCTTCAGTGTGATCAGCGACAGCGTATGCCCCAGCAAATCGTGCAGGTCGCGTCCGATCCGTTCGCGCTCGGCCGTGGCGGCGAGCCGGCGCACCTCGTCATGCGAAAGGCTGAGCGCAGCGTCCTTCTCGTGGTGGATCTGCTCGACCGTGACGATGGTACAGATAACGAACACCGTGACCGGCATGATCACCAGCAGCGACTGCGGATAGCCGATCCACCAGGCCAGCGCTACGTAGATGGCATTGAGCAGCAGCACCTGGATCACATAGCTGCGGAAACGCCGGATGTCGCAATGGCTCAGCATCACGCAGGCGTACACGAAATAGCTGAGCCCGCTGGGGTACCAGCGCAGCAGGCCGAAACACAGCGCCGCCATGCCCCAGGCATGGAGATACGCAGTCCGCCGCGGAGCCAGCCGCAACCGGGCGAACAGCAGCAGGAACACCGGATACGAGCCCAGCGTGCACAACAGCCAAGTCAGGGTGTAGCCATGCAGGCCACGATCGAACAGCGGCGTGATGAAGATCCACAGCGACCACAGCAGGTGCACGCTGTCGGCCCACGGCGACTTGCCCCGGCGCAGGTCGTCGGCCACCGCGGAATCGGGTGCCGGCACGAACCATCGGGCGATGAAGGCGGGGATCATGGCGTGGTCTGTCGCCGGGAACCGGCTCTGCTGGGCATGCTACTTCAACCGTACCGGCGCAAGCGTCGCGCCGCCATCAAAAGGAAGGCCGCGGCAAAACCGATCAGCACCAGCACGTGGACCAGCAAGGGTTCCCGGTTCATGCCCACCGCTGCCAGCGCCAGCATGTCCAGGTGGTAGCTCGGCCATACCGGCGCGATCCGCTGCAGGAACGCCGGCAACAGCGGCAGCGGCATCCACAGGCCGGACAGGAACGACATCGGCAAGTAGATCAGGTTCAGCATGCCGGGCGCGCCCTGGCCCTTGATCAGGGTGCCGACGAACATACCCAGCGCGCAGAACGGCAGCACGCCGAGCATGCCGGTGAGCAGCAGCGCCCCGGCCTGCGCCGGGGCCAGCGCCACGTGTCCCAGCGACAGCGCCATCGCCAGCAGCAGCAGGATCACCACTCCGGCAGCCACCATCGCCATCAGCATCTTGCCCAGCAGGTAGGCGCCCGGCGGCATCGGCAGCGCGCGCTTGAAGGTCAGCAGGCCGCCGTCGCGCTCCAACGCCAGCGACACGCCGAAACCGAACAGGCCCGGGCTCATCACGCCGAACACGCCGTAGCTGGCCAGCAGGTAGCGCGCTGCGTCGGCGCCGTTCGACTTCGCCATCAGCACGCCGAACAGCAGGTAGAACATCGCCGGAAACAGCATCACCGGCAGCATGAAGCCGGGGGCGCGCAGGTAGCGCAGGCATTCGCTGCGGGCCTCCTCCAGGTAGGCGCCGATGACACGGCGGTGCGGCATCGCCGGCGGGGCCGCTTCGTTGGCAGGCATGACGGTTTCCATCTCAGGCAGCCTCGCGCTGATCGTTGGCCGCGACCCCGGCGGCGTCGCGGGTGAGTTCGGTGAACGCCTCGGCCAGGCCGGCGCGCTGCACTTCCAGTTCGCGCAGATGCGGGTCGGCGTCGAGCAGGCGCCTCACCACCGCCTCGGCCTCGGCGGTGCCGATGTGCAGGCGTTCGTTTTCCCGGCGCGCCTCGCTGACCTCGGGCCAGCCCCGCACCACCTCGAGCGGGACCGCGCCGAGGCAGCGCACGCGCTTCAGCGCCACCCGCGCGCGCAGCTCGTCGACCGTGCCTTCATGGATCATCCGTCCGCGCGACATCACGCAGACGCGGTCGGCCAGCGCCTCGGCCTCTTCCAGGTAGTGCGTGGTCAGCAGCACCGCGCAGCCCTCGGCGACCAACCGGCGGATCGCCGACCACAGCTTCTGCCGCGCCTCGATGTCCATGCCCACGGTCGGCTCGTCGAGGAACAGCAGCTCGGGCCGGCCGCACAGCGCCAGCGCGAACTGCACGCGCCGCTGCTGGCCGCCGGAAAGTTTCGCATAGGGGCGCCGGAGCAGGTCGGCGACGCCGGCCAGCTCGGCCGACTCCTGCAGCGTGCGCGGGTTCGGGTAGTAGCTGGCGGTCAGCCGCAGCAGCTCGCCCACGCGCAACGTGGGCGGCAACTCGGCGTTCTGCAGCATCACGCCGATCCGGCGGCGCGCCTCGATCCGCTGCGGATCCTGGCCGAACAGCACCACGCTGCCGCCGTCGGCGCGGAGCAGGCCCAGCAGCAGGCCGATCGCGGTGGTCTTACCGGCGCCGTTGGGGCCGAGCAGGGCCAGCAGTTCGCCGCGGTGCAGCTGCAGGTCGGCGCCGGCCAGCGCAGTGAGCCGGCCGTAGTGCTTGATGGCGCCGTCGAGGCGGGCGATCGGGTCGTGGGCGTGTGGCATGGAAGTCCTCCGCTGCCGTGCATCCTGGGCTGCACCCGGCCCCGGCCGACAGTCGCCGGCGTCAGCCGGCGCGGATGACAGCCGTCACCCGCTGCGGCGGCACGGGGTTACGGCGGCCTGCGCCGCGGGGTATCCTGACAAGCGTCGGGGCTCCCGGAAGCACGCCGGACGGCGGCATGAACGCCGAACATCCCGGGGAAATGCGTTCCACCTGGGTTCCCGCCGCGTATCAACCAATATCCGCCGATCCGGCACGCCGTGCCGCCCAGCGGAGCTACGGAGGATTCATCATGGGTGTGATCAACCAGCTGCGCGAACTGCGCGAATTCGGCGGCAAGCCGCGGACCACCGGCCTGGGCGACGCCATCATCGAGCGCATGGCGGCGAGCGATCCCCTGTTGAGCGAGGCGATCGCCGAAGCGGTGGCACGCCATCGCGAGCTGCGCGCCGAGCTGGGTGCGGCTGGCATGGCTGATTTCCTCAAGCTGGATGAAACCGAGCAGCTCGCCCGGGCGCAGGCCGGCTTCGTCAACTTCTACCCGGACGACGCGATCAACCCGTACCTGCCGGCGGCCGCGCGCGGCCCGTGGATCGTCACCCTGAAGGGCGCCGTGGTGCACGACAACGGCGGCTACGGCATGCTCGGCTTCGGCCACAACAACCCGGCGATCGAGGCTGCGCTGGCGCGTCCGCAGGTGATGGCGAACGTGATGACTCCCAGCGTCTCGCAACTGCGCTTCACCGCGGCGCTGAACAAGGAGCTGGGCCGCAGCCGCGGCGGCAGCCCGTACGCGCGCTACCTGTGCCTGAACTCCGGCTCCGAGTCGGTCTCGCTGGCCTGCCGCATCGCCGACGTCAACGCCAAGGCGATGACCGATGCCGGCGGCCGCCATGCCGGCCGCACGATCAAGCGCCTCGCGGTGAAGGGCGCGTTCCACGGCCGCACCGAGGCGCCGGCGCTGTATTCCGACTCCAGCCGCAAGACCTACCAGCAGAACCTCGCCAGCTACCGCCACGAGGACACCCTGATCACGGTCGAGCCGTACAGCGTCGAACAGCTGAAAGCTGTGTTCGCCGACGCCGACAAGCACGGCTGGTTCATCGAGGCGATGTTCCTCGAGCCGGTGATGGGCGAAGGCGACCCCGGCCGCGCGGTGACGCCGGAGTTCTACAAGGCCGCCCGCGCACTCACCGAGTCGCACGGCACCCTGCTGCTGGTCGACTCGATCCAGGCGGGCCTGCGCGCCCATGGCGTGCTGTCGTTCGTCGACTACCCCGGCTTCGAGGGCCTGCCGCCGCCGGACATGGAGACCTTCTCCAAGGCGCTCAACGCCGGCCAGTACCCGCTGTCGGTGCTGGCCGTCGGCGAGCGCGCCGCCGGGCTGTACCGCAAGGGCATCTACGGCAACACCATGACCGCCAACCCGCGCGCGCTGGACGTGGCGCTGGCCACGCTGGGCGAACTCAGTGACCAGGTGCGCAGCAACATCCGCGAGCGCGGCAAGGAATTCGTCGACAAGCTCAACGCGCTGAAGGGCGAGCTGGGCGGCCTGATCACCAAGGTGCAGGGCACCGGCCTGCTGTTCTCCTGCGAGCTGGCGCCGGAGTACAAGTGCTACGGCACCGGTTCCACCGAGGAATACCTGCGCGAGCACGGCGTCGGCGTGATCCACGGCGGCATCAACTCGTTGCGCTTCACCCCGCACTTCAACGTCACCAGCGCGGAGATCGACCTGATCGTCGCCCACGTGCGCAAGGCGCTGCTGGAAGGCCCGCGCAAGGCCAAGGCCGAGGCCGCCTGACGACAGAGGCCCACACCGGCTGCGGCGATGTACGACACGTCGCCGCAGCTGAATACTTCATGCACGCAAGATTTTACGGACTGCCGGGGCGGCGTCCGCCCTGCATAGACTGACAGGGCCGGCAATCGCCGGTCACCAGGGAGGAGTCACCATGTCGTTGTCACTTCGTCTGCTTGCCATCAGCGCCACCCTCGCCTTCGCCGGCGCCGCCTTCGCGGCTGCTCCGGCCAGCACCGCCCCGTCGGCCGCCAAGCCGCATTCCGCCCAGCAGCAACGCATGGTCGACTGCAACAAGCAGGCGACCGGCAAGAAAGGCGACGAGCGCAAGGCCTTCATGAGCTCCTGCCTGAAAGGCCAGAGCACCGCCGCCGCCACTCCTGCCGCCGCGGCACCCGCCGCGATGCCTGCGGCCCATGAGACCCAGCAGGAGAAAATGAAGTCCTGCAATGCCGACGCCAAGACGAAGGCGCTCAAGGGCACGGATCGCAAGGCGTTCATGAGCAGCTGTCTCAAGGGCGCCCCCGCCACTCCGTAATATCCCGGCTCCCGTCGCCTCTCCGGCCCCGGGGGGGGGGGGGGGGGGGGGGGGGGGGGGGGGGGGGGGGGGGGGGGGGGGGGGGGGGGGGGGGGGGGGGGGGGGG
>NZ_JBYTCN010000010.1:0-79546 GCF_058790335.1 Rhodanobacter sp. FW101-FHT13A11
AACAAAAGCGTGCGTTTGGCGTGTGCCGGGCTCAGTCGCATGCCGAAGTGGCTGGACGGCGATTGATCAGATGATCCCTAGGGTCCATAGGATCGAACATGCGCTCGGAGATAGATGCGATCGGGGACCAGTATTTGCAGGAATCTGGCATCAATGTCGAAACACTAGGACTGGAGACAATTCTTCGCGATGGCCAGCTCTACGCTGCGCGCATGGAGTTTATCCCGTAGCGCCAATTTTAGGATTTCCGCACAACCGGAACAAACGCAGCGTAACCGGAACCTCACGAAACGCGACAGAGCCAGAAATTAAACGAGCCTGGAAACCGCGCTTACCTTACCCACGCCATCATTGAAACAGCCCGTATCATCGGACACTCCATTTTGCCTATAGGCTTTGATTACATATTCCTCCGATACTCCCCCCGCCTCATACAACGCATGACTGATCTGCCCCAACGAGTTGTACTTCACCGCCTCGATCAGCTGCTCGAACACGTTGCGCCGGTCGCGCGCCGTCACCTGCAGCACCTTGAGGCTGTCTGAGGCCAGCGCATTCCGCGCCTCCCCATACCGCTTCACGTTGGCGATCTGCTGCCCCTTCTCTCCCTCCGTCGACCGGATCAGCTCGATCTCGGTAGCAATCTCCCCACCATGATCCTTCGGCAGGAACGTATTGACCCCGATCAGCGGCAGCGAACCGTCGTGCTTCTTGTGCTCGTAGTACATCCACTCTTCCTGGATCTTGCCGCGCTGGTACATGGTGTCCATCGCGCCGAGCACGCCGCCGCGCTCGTTAGCGGCCTGAATTCTCAAGCCGCAATCCGCTCAATCTTGTCAGCGGCCTTGCCAAGCACGCGATGTGCCTCTTCCAGATCGTAGTCTGCCTGGAGCCCCAGCCAGAAGCGCTCGCTCGTCCCCAGAGCAGCAGCCAGACGCACCGCGGTATCCGCCGTGACACCACGCTTGCCAAGCACGATCTCGTTGATACGGCGCGGCGGCACGCCAGCAGCGCGCGCCAAGGCATTCTGGCTGATGCCCATCGGCGTCAGAAATTCCTCAAGCAGCACTTCGCCGGGATGGATGTTGGGCAGGCTCTTCATGATCGACTCGCTCGCGTCAGTGGTAATCGACGATTTCCACGTCGTGGGCGTCACCGTCGATCCATCGAAAGCAGATACGCCATTGATCGTTGATCCGGATGCTGTACTGGCCTTTGCGATCGCCCTTGAGGGCTTCGAGCCGATTGGCCGGCGGAACGCGCAGATCATCCAGCACGGAAGCGTTGCCAAGCATGCGCAATTTGCGGCGCGCCACGGATTGGATATCGGCGGGCAAGTGCCGGGATGGCGTTCCGCCCCAGATCTTTTCCGCTTCCTTGTCGGCAAAGTTCCTGATCACAAAGAGACCATAACGCGTTCCGTCATATGACGCAAGTCGTCATAAAGACAGGCCAGGGCTTCGATCAGTTCCGCAGCGTCCATGTCGCGTGGAAGTTTCATGCGGCGAGGACTTCATCCTTGACGTAGTGCAGCCGGATCATGGTCGGGCGTTCGCTGGCGTCGAAATGGCACCGCACGGCATCGCGCACCTGCTGGCGCAATTGATCGTAGCTGTCGGCATCTGTGTGGATGGAATGCCCGAGGGCGCGCGCCACCAGACCGCCTTCGACGGCATCTTCAACAAGGAATACGATTTTGCTCATGGGGTTACCTCAGCTTTGTGTTGATAGCACGGCCAAAGGCGGAACAACCCAAGCTATCTCTTCCAAGGTTTCCCGAACGCCAACCCCTCACCCTGCCCTCTCCCCGGCGGGGAGAGGGTTCAAGAGCGTGGCTTACATGTTGCGACGGTATTCGCCGCCGACTTCATACAGCGCATGCGAGATCTGCCCCAGCGAGTTGTACTTCACCGCCTCGATCAACTGCTCGAACACGTTGCGCCGGTCGCGCGCCGTCACCTGCAGCACCTTGAGGCTGTCCGAGGCCAGCGCATTCCGCGCCTCCCCATACCGCTTCACATTGGAGATCTGCTGCCCCTTCTCTTCTTCGGTCGACCGAATCAACTCGATCTCGGTAGCGATCTCCCCGCCATGATCCTTCGGCAGGAACGTATTGACCCCGATCAGCGGCAGCGAGCCGTCGTGCTTCTTGTGCTCGTAGTACATCGACTCTTCCTGGATCTTGCCACGCTGGTACATGGTGTCCATCGCGCCGAGCACGCCGCCGCGCTCGCTGATCGCCTCGAACTCCTTGTACACGGCTTCCTCGACCAGGTCGGTGAGGGTGTCGACGACGTAGCTGCCCTGCCACGGGTTCTCGTTGAAGTTGAGGCCGAGTTCCTTGTTGATGATCATCTGGATCGCCACGGCGCGGCGCACGCTTTCTTCGGTGGGCGTGGTGATGGCTTCGTCGTAGGCGTTGGTGTGCAGGCTGTTGCAGTTGTCGAACAGCGCGTACATCGCCTGCAGTGTGGTGCGGATGTCGTTGAACTGGATTTCCTGGGCGTGCAGCGAGCGGCCGGAGGTCTGGATGTGGTACTTCATCATCTGGCTGCGGCTGCTGGCGCCGTAGCGCTCGCGCATGGCGCGGGCCCAGATGCGGCGCGCGACGCGGCCGATCACGGTGTATTCCGGGTCCATGCCGTTGGAGAAGAAGAAGCTGAGGTTCGGCGCGAAGTCGTCCACCTTCATGCCGCGGGCGAGGTAGTACTCGACGATGGTGAAGCCGTTGCTCAGGGTGAAGGCGAGCTGGCTGATCGGGTTGGCGCCGGCTTCGGCAATGTGGTAACCGCTGATCGACACCGAGTAGAAGTTACGCACCTTGTGGTCGACGAAGTACTGCTGGATGTCGCCCATCATGCGCAGCGCGAATTCGGTGCTGAAGATGCAGGTGTTCTGCGCCTGGTCCTCCTTCAGGATGTCGGCCTGCACGGTGCCGCGCACCTTGGTGAGGGTGTCGGCCTTGATGCGGGCGTAGGTTTCCGCGTCGACCAGTTCGTCGCCGCAGACGCCGAGCAAGCCGAGGCCCAGCCCGTCGTTACCCTTGGGCAGCTCGCCGTGGTACTGCGGGCGCGGCACGTTCTTGTAGAGCTTGTCGATGTACTGCTGCGCAATGGCCCAGCGCTGGTCGTCTTCCTTCAGGTACTTCTCGACGTTCTGGTCGATGGCGGTGTTCATGAACATCGCCAGGATCATCGGCGCGGGGCCGTTGATGGTCATGGAGACCGAGGTGCTGGGCGCGCTGAGGTCGAAGCCGGAGTACAGCTTCTTCATGTCGTCCAGGGTGGCGATGTTGACGCCGGAGTTGCCGATCTTGCCGTAGATGTCCGGGCGCGGCGCGGGGTCTTCGCCGTACAGGGTGACCGAGTCGAACGCGGTGGACAGGCGCGTGGCGGCGCCGCCCTGGCTGAGGTAGTGGAAGCGGCGGTTGGTGCGCTCGGGCGTGCCCTCGCCGGCGAACATGCGGGTGGGGTCTTCGCCGCTGCGACGGTACGGATACACGCCGCCGGTGTACGGGTAGTGGCCCGGCAGGTTCTCGCGACCGAGGAAGCTGACCAGTTCGCCCCAGTCCTTCGACTTCGGCGGCGCCACCTTGGGCACCTTCTGGTGGCTCAGCGATTCGCGATAGTTCTCGACGCGGATAACCTTGTCGCGCACCTTGTATTCGTTGACGTCGGCGGTGACGGATTGGTACAGCGCCGGCCATTCGCGCAGCTGGTGGATCGCTTCGTGGCTGAGCTCCTTCAGCGCGGCGTTGTAGCGCTGGCGCAGCAGGAGGATGGAGCGGTCGACGTGGTGCGGCGCTTCGACTGCGCCCTGCGGGCTACGCTCAGCGTGATCGGGTGAGGAGGCGTGCAAGTCGGCGCTGCTGTACAAATCCAGCGGACGCGGCAGTTTCGGATCGCTCAGCTCCTTCAGCGCTTCGTAATAGTGCTGCGCCTTGCTGGCGAACTCGGCCTGGCGCGCGATGGCGCTGTTGATGGCGCGGCCCTGTTCGGCGATCTCGGCGAGGTAGCGCACGCGGCTGCCGGGGATCAGCACGGTGGCGCGCGGCTCCTTCAGGGTGGTGTCGAGCTGGGGTTTCCAGTCGCAAGGTACGGCAAGAGCGACCCCACCCTGCCCTCCCCTTGAAGGGGAGGGTTCAAGGTGGAGTTTTTCGCGCATCAGCCGGCACAGGTTGGTGAACATCCAGGTCACGCCCGGGTCGTTGAACTGGCTGGCGATGGTCGGGTAGACCGGCACGTCCTCGTCGGCCACCTTGAACGCGGTGTGGTTGCGCTTCCACTGCTTGCGCACGTCGCGCAGCGCGTCCTCGGCGCCGCGCTTGTCGAACTTGTTCAGCACCACCAGGTCGGCGAAGTCGATCATGTCGATCTTCTCCAGCTGGCTGGCGGCGCCGTAGTCGCTGGTCATCACGTAGACCGGGAAGTCGACCAGGTCGACGATTTCCGAATCGCTCTGGCCGATGCCGGCGGTCTCGACGATCACCAGGTCGTAGGGCTGGCTCTTCAGGAAGTCGATGCAGTCGTGCAGCACCACGCTGGTGGCGGCGTGCTGGCGGCGGGTGGCCATCGAGCGCATGTAGACGCGATGGCTCCGCAGCGAGTTCATGCGGATGCGGTCGCCCAGCAGCGCGCCGCCGGAGCGGCGGCGGGTGGGATCGACCGCGAGCACGGCGATGCGCATGGCGGGGAAGGCATGCAGGAAGCGCAGCAGCAGCTCGTCCACCACCGACGACTTGCCGGCGCCGCCGGTGCCGGTGAGGCCGAGCACCGGGGTGTGCTTGCCGGCCAGCTTCCACTGCTTGCGCTGGTGCTCGAGTTCGCCGTCGCTGAGCTTGCCTTCCTCGATCGCCGAGAGCATGTGGCCGATCGAGATCTCGTCGTCGATGTCGACCTTGGGCAGCGCGTTGGTTTCGGACTCGGCGCGCTTCGCGGCGGCGCTGCCGGCGCGCTGCATCACGTCCTCGATCATCTCGACCAGGCCGAGCTTCATGCCGTCGTTCGGATGGTAGATGCGCTCGACGCCGTAGGCCTGCAGCTCGCGGATTTCTTCCGGCGTGATGGTGCCGCCGCCGCCGCCGAACACGCGCACGTGGCCGGCGCCGCGCTCGCGCAGCATGTCGACCATGTACTTGAAGTACTCCACGTGGCCGCCCTGGTAGGACGACAGCGCGATCGCGTCGGCGTCTTCCTGCAGCGCGGCGCGCACCACGTCCTCGACCGAGCGGTTGTGGCCGAGGTGGATCACCTCCGCGCCCTGCGACTGGATGATCCGCCGCATGATGTTGATCGCCGCGTCGTGGCCGTCGAACAGGCTGGCCGCGGTGACGAAACGCAGTGGGGTGGTTTCCGTCTGCGGGGCGCTGGCGGGGACGTGCTTGGCGGGGGAACTCATGGCGACTCCGGACATCGTGTGCTTGAACCCGCCAATTCTAGTGCGATGCAGTGCACAAACGCTGGTGCGCCGCGACATACGGGCATGAATGTCCGCGCGCGGCCTTTGCGCGCCGCCTCAGGCCACGCCGTACGGCAGGTTGGGCGAGCCCACCACGCGTTCGCCCACCGGCTCGCCGCGCGCGAAGGCGAGCGCGGCCTCGACCACCTCGGGCGCGTCGAGCACGCGGCGATGGCCCAGCCCCTGCGTGGTGTACAGCCGCGCACCGGGCCAGCAGCGGGCGTAGCGCTCGCCCTCGCCCCACGGTACGTCCTCGTCGTCGAGATCGTGCACGATCAGCGCGGGCAGGCCCAGCGCCGGCAGGTGACGATGCACCTGCAACTGCTCGACCGAGACGCCGGTGCGTCGCAGCAGCCAGTCGTAGAAGGTCTCGCGCAGGTGCTCGCCCAGGCGCACGAGGCGGAAGTAGCGGCCGGCCGCGTCGGCCATGTCGGCGGCGGGCGCCACCAGCACCAGGCGTCGCGCATGCCAGTCCTCGTCCTGGGCCAGCGTCAGCGCGGCGCCGCCCAGCGAGTGCCCCACCGCCAGCGCGGCCTCGCCGTAATGGCGGCCCACCGCACGGAGGGTGGCGGTGAATTCGGGCAGCGTGCACAACCGGCCGCTGCTGCGGCCGTGGCCGGGCTGGTCGAACGTCACCACCGCGTAGCCCAGCGCGCGCAGGCCTTCCACCCACGGCAGGAAACGCAGGCCGAAGCTGGACCAGCCATGCGCCAGCAGCGCGTAGGGCTGGCTGGCGGGGTCGCCCCAAACGTAGGTGGCGATGGTCTCGCCGCCGATGCGCAGTTCGCCGCGCTGCATCGCCGTGTCGTCCGGTGCCGCCAGCGCACGGCTGCGGCTGCTGGCGAACGGCGTGGCGAACAGGCGCGCAGCGCGGTCGGCGGTGTGTTTCGGCGCCAGCCGGCCGCCCAGCACGAAACTGGCGCGCAGCGCACCGAGGCGCAGGCGGGTGGAAACAGAAGCGGCATGCAGGGACATGGGATGCTCCTCGGATCTCAAGTGGGGTCAGGGCTGCCAGCTGCGCCACAGGCGCTCGAACGCGGCGGCGGCATGGCGCTGGGCCTCGGGGTAGCCGAACAGCCCGCCATCGTGGTGCAGGCCGAGCAGCAGGGCGTAGATCTCGAAGGCGAGCTGGCCGGCATCGGCGTCGGCACGCAGGTGGCCCTCGCCCACCGCCTGCGCGACCGCCTTCTGCAATTCGCGGCGCCAGCCGGCCTGCTGCGCCACCACGGCGTCGTGCAGCGCGCCGTCGCGGCCGTCGTACTCGCTGGTGGCGGAGAGCAGCACGCAGCCGCTCTGGAAGCGCTGCGCCCAGTCGAACCAGTTCGCCACGATCGCGCGCAGGCGCGGCAGGCCGCGCGGCTGCTTCAGCGCGGGCAACAGCACGCCGGCCATGAAACGGGCCGCACCCGCCTCGAGCACGGCCAGCTGCAGTTCCTCGCGCGAGCCGAAGTGGGCGAACACGCCGCTCTTGGACATGCCCACGTCGGCTGCCAGGGTGCCGATCGACAGGCCTTCCAGCCCGTCGTTGCAGGCCAGCGCGTAGGCGTGGTCGAGGATGGTGTCGCGGGTGGCCGCGCGCTTGCCGGGATGGGTGGCGATCGTCATGGTAGTGAAAATAGCACGATCGTTCGTTCTATATCAAGCGGAAGATCACGCGGCCTAGGCAAACCCTGCGGGTATGCTTTGCCGCTGCCAGCCAAGGAGGATCCCCCGCATGAAAATCCGCAACCTGACTATCCCGCTCGCCACCGCCCTGCTGGCCGCCTGCGTCACCTCGCCGACCGGCCGCTCGCAGTTGATGATGGTGTCGGACAGCCAGATGAGCCAGATGGGCCTGAGCGCGTTCAACGACATGCGCAAGCAGGGCAAGTTCGTCGACGCGCCGCGCGAGCGCGCCTATGCCACCTGCGTGTCCAACGCGCTGATCGCGGTGCTGCCGCCGCCGTGGAACACCCAGCAGTGGGAGGTGCAGATCATCGGCGACGACACGGCCAACGCGTTCGCCCTGCCCGGCGGCCGGATCGGCGTGAACCGGGGCATGTTCAAGGTCGCCACCGACCAGGACCAGCTGGCCGTGGTGCTGGGCCACGAGCTGTCGCACGTGGTGTCGCGCCACGGCGCCGAGCGCGTGTCCGACAACATGGCGGCGCAGGCGGCGGTGGCTGCCGGCACGATCTACGCCGGTTCGCGCGGCACCGACGCCGGCAACGCCGCGGCCCTGCTCGGCGTGGGCGCGGAGGTGGGCATCCTGCTGCCTTTCTCGCGCACCCAGGAGAGCGAGGCCGACACGCTGGGCCAGCGCTACATGGCGCAGGCCGGTTTCAACCCGCGCGCAGCGGTGACGCTGTGGGACAAGATGGGCGCGCAGGGTGGCAGCAAGCCGCCGGCGTTCCTGTCCACCCACCCGTCTTCCGGCAACCGTGCGCAGGCGCTGGACAAGCAGGCGCAGCAGCTGATGCCGGTGTACCAGCAGGCGCGCGCCAGCGGCCACGCGCCGAACTGCCGCCTGTGAGCGTCCGCCCGGCCCGCGGCTGAACGGGCCGGGCGGGCGGGTCAACTGCGCGCGCGGCCCGTCGTTTCCGGTCCTGCCTGCCGCATGCCGCGGCGCAGACGGAGACCTCCATGAGAAATACCCTGCTCCCCAAGCTGGCCCTGTTCGCCGGGATCGGCCTGACCTTGGTCGGCATGGCCTATGCGCCACCCGCCGCGGCGCAGGTTTCCGTGGGCGTGGCCGTGCGCGTCGGGCCGCCGCCGCCGCGCTTCGAGCGTATGCCGCCACCGCGACGCGGCTACGTCTGGGCACCCGGCTACTGGCGCTGGGACGGACATCGCCACCTCTGGGCCGGCGGGCATTGGGTACGCGTCCATCGTGGTTATCGCTACGTGCCGGCGCGTTGGGTCCACGGCCGCGACGGCTGGCGCTTCCGTGACGGCTACTGGCGCCGCTGAGCGGATCGCGCCGCCGCCGGCCGTGCGCCATGCGCCCGCGGCTTGCTGCGCCGCGTCACGACCGCCCGGAGCGACGTACTAAACTTGACGCTTTGATTCATCGCCCCGGCTCCCGTCGGGGCGATGAGTTTCAGGCGTTTTCATCACCCTCCGGCGGATTCCCGCGGCCTTTTCCGCCACCCTCTGTAGATGCCCACCGGCACCGTAAATCATGGAGTCACCGTTCCAATGATCTTTGAAACCATCGCCAACACGGGTCACGAAGAAGTCGTCTTCTGCCACAACAAGGACGCCGGCCTGAAGGCCATCATCGCGATCCACAACACGGTGCTGGGCCCTGCGCTCGGCGGTCTGCGCATGTGGCCGTACAAGACCGAGCAGGAGGCGGTGAACGACGTGCTGCGCCTGTCGCGCGGCATGACGTTCAAGAACGCCGTGGCCGGCCTGAACCTGGGCGGCGGCAAGGCGGTGATCATCGGCGATCCGAGCAAGGACAAGTCCGAGGCGCTGTTCCGCGCGTTCGGCCGCTTCGTCAACTCGTTGAACGGCCGCTACATCACCGCCGAGGACGTCGGCATCGACGTCAACGACATGGAATACGTGTTCCGCGAGACCGAGTACGTCACCGGCGTGCATCAGGTGCACGGCGGCTCGGGCGACCCGTCGCCGTTCACCGCCTACGGCTCGCTGCAGGGCCTGATGGCCGCGCTGCAGTTCAAGCACGGCAACGAGGACGTGGGCAAGTACAGCTACGCCGTGCAGGGCTGCGGCCACGTCGGCGGCGAGTTCATCAAGCTGCTGCGCGAACAGGGCGCCAAGGTGTTCGTCACCGACATCAACAAGGAAGCGGTGCAGCGCTGCGTGGACGAGCTGGGCTGCGAGGCGGTGGGCCTGGACGAGATCTACGACGTCGACGCCGACGTGTACTCGCCGTGCGCGCTGGGCGGCACGCTGAACGAGCAGACCATCGACCGCATCAAGGCGAAGATCATCTGCGGCCCGGCCAACAACCAGCTGGCCACCGACGCGATCGGCGACGAGTTGAACCGCCGCGGCGTGCTGTACGCGCCGGACTACGCGGTGAACGCCGGCGGCGTGATGAACGTGTCGCTGGAGATCGACGGCTACAACCGCGAGCGCGCGATGCGCATGATGCGCACGATCTACTACAACCTGGGCCGCATCTTCGAGATCTCCAAGACCGAGAACATCCCGACCTACAGGGCGGCCGACCGCCTGGCCGAGGAGCGCATCAGCGCGATCGGCAAGCTGAAGCTGTCACACATGGGCAACGGCGGCACCCGCTTCCAGGGCCGCATGCGCGGCCAGTAAGCGACGCGCCAACCCACGGAAAGCCGCCAGTCCACCGGCGGCTTTTCTTTTGCCCGGCGTTCGCCGCAGGCCGGCATGCCGTAGGCTAAAATCGTCACCCTGCACACCCTAAGGAGTCCGCGATGCGCCCGTTCCCGCTCGGAGAAGACATCGACCTGCTGCGCGAGTCCGTGCATGCGTTCGCGGAAAAGGAGATCGCCCCGCGCGCCGACCGCATCGACCGCGACAACCTGTTCCCCGCCGACCTGTGGCGCAAGTTCGGCGAGATGGGCCTGCTCGGCGTGACCATTCCGGCCGAATACGGCGGCTCTGGGATGGGCTTCCTGGCGCACATGGTGGCGATGGAGGAGATCTCGCGCGCGTCCGGCTCGGTCGGCCTGTCCTACGGCGCGCACTCCAACCTGTGCCTCAACAACATCCACCACAACGGCAACGAGGCGCAGCGCCGGAAGTACCTGCCGAAGCTGTGCAGCGGCGAGCACGTCGGCGCGCTGGCGATGAGCGAGCCGGGCGCCGGTTCCGACGTGGTCGGCTCGATGAGGTGCAAAGCCGAGCTGCGCGGCGACGTGTGGGTCGCCAACGGCAACAAGATGTGGATCACCAATGGGCCGGATGCTGATGTGCTGCTGGTCTACATGCGCACCGCGCCGCGCACCGCCGGCAGCCGCTGCATGACCGCGTTCATCGTCGAGAAGGGCATGAAGGGTTTCAGCACGGCGCAGAAGCTGGACAAGCTCGGCATGCGCGGCTCGAACACTTGCGAGCTGGTGTTCGACAACTGCGAAATCCCGGCCGAGAACATTGTCGGCGAGGTGAACGAGGGCGTGCGCGTGCTGATGAACGGGCTGGACACCGAACGGCTGGTGCTGTCCGGCGGGCCGATCGGCCTGATGCAGGCGGCGCTCGACATCACCCTGCCCTACGTGCGCGAGCGCAAGCAGTTCAACGCGCCGATCGGCACGTTCGAGATCATGCAGGCCAAGGTCGCCGACATGTACACCGCGCTGCAGAGTTCGCGCGGCTTCGCCTACATGGTGGCGCAGCAGTTCGATGCCGGGGTGAAGTCGCGCATCGACCCGGCCGCCTGCCTGCTCAACGCCTCGGTCAACGCGGTGCAGGTGGCGCTGGAGGCGATCCAGTCGCTGGGCGGCAACGGCTACATCAACGAATTCCCCGCCGGTCGGCTGCTGCGCGACGCCAAGCTGTACGAGATCGGCGCCGGCACCAACGAGATCCGCCGCATGCTGATCGGCCGCGAGCTGTTCCACGGCAAGGCTTGATGCGCTTACACATGCAGCGTCTTCACGCCATGAATCGGCGCGGCGACGGTCTGATGCAGATCGAAGATCAGCAATTCGTTGTCACCGTGCCGGAACCATGAAGCGGGACAGTACAGCCGTTGCTGCGGACCCAGGTTCCAGTAGCGGCCAAGCAGCTGGCCGTTGACCCACAGATAACCCTTCGCCCAGCCCGACATGTCGATATAGCTGTCGCCGAGCTGATCGAGTCGCAGGATCGCCTTGAAGAAGATGCCCGGGCGCAACGGCGCCGTGATCACCGGCTTCAGTTGACGAACATAACCTTCGTCCAGCGGCAGGCTGTGGACACTCCAGTCTTCGAGTTCGTCACGGTCAAGACGAATACTGCCGACGATGCCTTTGCGGTCGGCCATCGCGTGCCCGTAACCGACGTGACCAAAGCTGTCGACGAGGATGTCGAGCCGCGATTCATCGTCTTCCACGATCACCGGAAGAGCAACCCGGTCACCTTGCCGCAGCCGCGAGTGCTGCACACGCGAAACGTAATCGACATAGTGCCCGTCGCGGAACACGGTGGCGTAATCGCGCACTCCGTCGATCGTCAGTGCGGCAGCGGCCGCATGGATCTTCCTGCGATACAGCACCAGACCGTGATCCTGGGCGAACAGCAGTTCATTCGCCTGCGGCTTCCGCACGGCCTTGGCGGTCGGCAGGTTGTCCCACAACGAGGCATGCGCCACCGGCGTGATCGCCGCGAAACGGATCGCGGGCGGCGGCACCGGCACATCGGGCAACGGTTGCGTTGCATGCGCGGCAAGCAATGCGCGGAACGTGTGATAGTCGGGCGTGGCTTCACCGCGTTCATTGATCGGCGCGCCGTAGTCGTAACTGGTGATCACCGGTTCGAATTGCGAGTAGTCGCCCTTCGCGTTGGCGCCGGCGGTAAACCCGAAATTGGTGCCGCCGTGCACCACATAGAGATTGAACGAACGCCCCTGCTGCAACAGCTTGCGCAGTGTCGCCCTGTAATCGATGCGCTGAAAATCCTTGTCGCCCCAGTGCGTGAGCCAGCCGGGATAGCCTTCACCCACCCATACCGGCGCCTCGCCGGCGATCGCCCGCGCCGTGACGAAGTCGGTATCGCCATCCAGACCCAGAGCAGTGCCGGGCAGATAAGTGTGCTGTTGCTGAAGCTGGCCAAGACCATCCGAAATCGAGAACGGGCCATGGATGCCATGCGCTTCCCACAGCGCCTGCAACTGCTTGAGGTAATCCAGATCATGGCCGAACGAGGCGTATTCGTTCTCGACCTGCAGCATCAGTACCGGGCCGCCGTTGTACGCCATCAACGGATGGATGAGCGACGCGATCGTGTCGATGTAACGCCGCACGGCGGCCATGTAGTCGGGATCGTCCTTGCTGCGCACGCGGATATCCGGCTTGCGCAGCAGGTAAGGCGGCAGACCGCCGTAATCCCATTCGCCGCAGATATACGGACCGGGCCGCAGATAGACCCACATGCCTTCGCGCTGGCACAGGCGGATGAAGTGGACGAAATCCCGGTTGCCTGTTTGCAGATCGAACACACCGGGCTCGCGCTCCAGGTGGTTCCACATAAGGTAGATGGAAATCGTGTTGAGACCCATCGCCTTCGCCATGCGGATGCGATGCAGCCAGTACTCGGCGGGAATCCGCGCCGGATGCATCTCGCCGCTGCGGATCTGCAGCGGCTGGCCGTCCAGCATGAAGTTCTGCGTGGTCAGCTCAAGCCGATGCGGACGGCCATCCGGGAGCTGTTCAACCAGCGTGCCGGGTGACGCTGGCGCGGCATACGCGCGCAGACTCAGCGCGGCCAGTGGCGTCAGTGCAGTCAGGCGCAGGAAATCCCGTCGCAGCATGATGCTTTCCTCGGTCAGTCAATGATCGGCGGCGGCAACCATCTCATGGCGGACGGCGACGTACACCCTCCGCCATGAGCGATCCCGCACTCAGGAGCCGGATTTTGCCGGCGTCAGTTCCAATGTCAGCACCTCGAACGGCGCGAGTCGGATCGTACTCACATGATCCGCGTCGAGCCTGGCCGGTACTGCGCTACCGCCGGCCTTCCAGACATCCTGCACGCTGAAGCTGCGCGCAGCCCCTTGCGGCAGTTCCAGCTGGCGCTCCAGGTCGATCACCGCCGTCTGCACGCGTGCATCGGGATTGCGCAGCGTGATGATCGACTTCTTCGGCGACCACGCGCCCCAGCCGTAAACGTCGAGTCGGCCCGGATCGCCACCGATCCAGTGCGTGTCGCGCAGCACACCGGCATTTTCACGCGACCATTTCGCCGCCTCGGCCAGCGTGTCCCAATCCTGTGTGCTGAGCAGCGATGGCGTGATGTACAGCTCCTGCAGCTCGGTGCCGGTGGCGAAATACGAGTGCACCTCGTTGGTGAAATCGTGACCCGGGTCGGTGTTGAGCTTGCGGTTTTCCTTCGCGTAGATGATGCCGTGAAGCATCAGCGAGTTGATCGGGAACAGCGGCCCCTTCAGCACGATGTTGCGGTAGGTCTGTGCATCGCGGTAAGTGATCCACTGCTCGCGCGTACTGCCGACGCCGGTTTCGCTGTCGTCCTCGCCGTCGCGCCAGATGGTGTCGGCATAGTGCAGCCAGAACGGCGACGCCCAGGTACCGGTGGTGAGGTTGATGAAGGTGTTCGGCTTCGCCGTGCGGATGTCATCGATCAGCTGGATCGCCGCGGCAAAGTCGCTGTCGAAGCGGCTGCCGGGAAACACGCTGCTGACGTTGCCGGTGCCGTCGAACTTGAACTGGTTGATGCCGTCCTTGTTCAGCAGGTCGAGCACCACGTCGTGAAAGCGCTGGTAGTACTTAGGCCCGGACAGCTCGAAGCCGCCGTCGTTGATTTCGTAACCCGCCGCCTTGCCGTTCTTGATGCGCTCCTGCTGCGGCTTGCTGTAGCCGCCCCAGGGCGACAACCACACGCCCGGCGCGGCGCCGTACTTCGCGGCCGCCTCGCGCAACGGCACGAAGCCGCGCGGGAAATCCTTGCTGAAGTTCCAGCTGCCGCTGCGGTCATCCCAGCCATCGTCGAACAGGAAGGAATCCAGCTGCACGCCACGCTTCACGTGCAATTCGTTGCCGATCGTGTTGATCCGATCCAGTGCCTGCGCTTCCGTGTACGGCGTGAAATAACCGATGTCGTACCACGAGTTGTAATGCAGGAAGGGACGATACGGATGTGCTCGCTCACGCTCGACATAGACGGCGAAATCGCGACGAAGCTGGCCTTCGCGCGTTACCCCGGCCACCGCCGAATAGGTGATCGACTGACCCTTCGGCAACGGGAGTGCCCGGTCAAGCCACAGCTTGATCTGCTTGTGGCGCACTTCGCTGCTGGACAGCGGCTGCTCGAAGCCGAAGTAGTCGCGCCCGGCCACCACCGGCGACCCCTGCACTGTGCCTACCACTTCGGCATCTGACGCCTGCACCTGCAGCAGATCGACCTTCGTGATGTGTTCGTCCTGCTTCAGCGCCGTGATCGTGACCACCTCGCGCAGATAATCCGAACCCTCGCGCTGTATCCACTGCCAGTCGATGCGCAAGCGTCCGGTCGCATCGCCGAAGCTCGCCCGCACCGCGCTGCCGGGAATACGTTCGACAAGACGCGGCGCCTTCGGGTCAACTGGCAACGCCACCTGCTTCGGTGCGACGAGCACCCGCAGATCGTCGATGGCGAGCTTGCTGCCATCGGCGAAGGTGAGCGCGAACGGTGCGGTCACCGGAAATGTCTGCCGGTTGAGCTGATCAGTCAACACCATGTCGCTGAGCTTGTCGCCGGCAAATTTCCAGTTCACCACCAGCATGGCGTTGCCGAATTGCTCCGTATCGCCGTTGTGCTGAAAGCCAGTGGCGTCGGTGGCAGGTTGCGCCTGCACAGCACCCACGACAGCACATGCTATCAGCGCGAACAACGCCGTCCGGCAGGATGCGCAGCGTGAGCGCCAACGTACCGCGGCATCGCGCGGCGGGGAAGGAATCGAATTCAATGACATGCCTCGAATCTCTCTGGCAATCCGGATATGCGTCGCCGATCTTCCCTGCCGACGCCGACATCCTGATGAGCTTGCTCCGCGGTGATCCTGCCACGGAAATGAACGGGCAGCGGCCGTAGCGCCGCTGCCCGTGGCAGATCACTGGAAGGTGTAGCGGAACACCAGCGACGTGGCGCGTGGTGACTGCCACGAGGGCAAGCCGTAGTGGATGTCGTGTGGCGGCAGGCCGCCAGCCGGAATGTAACCCTGGTCGTAGGTCTCGTTCCTGTTGACGACTCCCCTGCGGTTGGTCACGTTCTGTACCTGCAGATCGATGCTGAGCTTGTTGCTCGGATCGATGTTCCAGTCGTAGCCGAGCGAGAGGTTCAACGTCCAGAAGAGCGGAAGGCGTCCGGCCGACCCCAGCGGACTGAGTTTGCCATCGCAGTAATGGACCGACGAACCATAGTTGTTCGCGACGTAGCTGTTCGGGTCCGCCGTATAGGTGCCTAAGCAGCTCAGCGGCCCGCCTGTATGCAAGTTCACGATGGCGCCGGTACGCAATCCATTGCTGAAGTAGTAGACCCCCGAGGCGGTGAGGCTGTGGCGGATGTCACCGGCGAGATTGCCGGTGGACCCCTCCATCACGGCCGGAAAATCGAACTGTTCGGTCTGTCCGATGTAGCCGGCGTTCTGGCGACCCAGATCGAGGTAGCCATCGGTGTTGCCGTACAGGTGGGACCACGTGTAACTCAGATCCAGATAGTAGGGCTCGTCGGGGGTGCGACTGTGCGCCAGCTCCAGGGTCATGTGGTAGTACTTGTGACTGGCTGAAGGCATGCCGAAGACACTGTTCGGAATGCTCAGGGTCTGGGTGCCGCCGGTGCCGGCAAAGTCGCGACGCAGGTTCAGCGACGCGCCCGGGTTGAAATCGATGCAGGTGAACTGGTTCGACCCGTCCAGATCGTAATTGGGGTAACCATGGCTCCGTGCATAAGCGTCGATGGGATCGGTGTTGCAAGTGTCATCGATGATCCGCTTGAGATTCGCATAGCCCAGATCGACCTGGCCGGTCCATGCCTCCGTGAGTTTCTTTTGCACATAGAACTGCGCCTCGTATTGATACGGCGCCTTGATGTTGGTGGTTGCGATCTGGTACGCCGGTGGTGGAATGCCGTAGTGGGTCTGGTTGGTGCCACCGATCTGGGCCAGACCGGTGGGAGCCTTGGTGACGGGATCCATGCCGGTATAGGTGTAGTAACGGTCCCACGAGGTCTGGGTCTCGGCCACGCCGAAGCTGAAGTTGGACGGCATCGACAGTGAGTACTTGCCGAGATTGGCGCCGACCTTGAGCGAGCTGTCGCCGTTCACGTCCCAGGACAGACCCAGTCGGGGCGACAGGTTCGGCAGGCGCAGGAAGTTCTGGCCGAGGCTGTCCTTGTTGATGTAGGTGTCGAAGCGCAGGGCACCGTACAGCAACAGGCGATCCGTGGTCTGCCAGTAGTCTTCCAGATAGGCCGCCTTGTTGATCGAGAGCATCTGGCCGCCCTCCTTGTCGTAAGACTGATCCACATAATGGCCGTCGGCCGGAGCGACTGCACCGTTGCCCAGCTGCGCATTGGGCCTGACGTAGTAGGTCCAGAAACCCGCACTGGGCGATCCCCATTGCTGGGACAGAAAATGCTGGTAGTACTCAGCGCCAGCGACGATGCGATGGTCACCGATCTGCCAGTTCAGGTCACCCTTGAAGCCGCGCCGCCAGTAGCGGTCAGGGTCGCGCGTCTGGTCGATCGGGTTCTGGCCGATATTGCTGGTGGCTCCGGTGACCGGATCGACCGACTGAACATAAGGCAGGCCAGCGTACTGGCTGGCGGGATTGAAGTGGAAGTCGGTTTCGCCAAGGAAGCCGCCCATCAGGCGAAAGCTCAGGTTGTCGGTGGCTTGCCAGTGGTAGTTGCCAATCAGGAAACGTGTGTTCACGGGACTGGACGACCAGCCGATGTATTTGCCCGCCGAGCTCGGGTCGTAGTGACGCTTGAGCCGGTAGTTGTTGTTGAAATTGCTTCTCCAGTCCTTGTAACCCACCACGTTGACGGACTGGTTATCGGTCAGATTCCAGGTGACGTTGAGCAGGGCGCTCTTGTCGCGATCGCTTCTGGCAGTGTGCGTCTGCATGCTGTTTCTTTGCGAGCGTGTCGGCGGTTCGTTGCCGAGCAGCGCGAAGAAAAACAGCTTGTCCTTCACCACCGCACCGGACGCCCACAGGTACTGGTTGGCGACCGTCGAGTGGGTGTTGGCCGAGACGTAGCTGTAGTACTGGCCGGTGGAATCGACCACGTTGTGTTGACGTGGTTCCAGCAGGCGCGAGGTCGGCGGCGTGATGTACAGCGAATAGCCAGCCTTGAAGTCGTTGCTGCCCTGACGCACGGTGGCCGCCATGATGCCGCCGGTGGCATTCGTCCACGACGCGCCGAAGTTGTTGGTGAGCACCTGGGTGCTGCCAAGCGCCTCGGCAGGCAACCGTTGCGCACCCAGTGAGGTGCGATCGTTGGTGGTGTCGAACTCGTTGTAGTAGTAGCGGTTCTCTGCCGGCGTGGCGCCGCCCATCTGGACCAGGCCGGTGGTCTGGTTGTCATAGCGCACGTTCGACTTCAGCAACGCGATGCTTTCCATGCTCCGCCCGGTGGGCAGCTGGTTGACCAGGCTCATGCTGTAGGTGCTGACCAGCTCCGGCGTTTTGACATCGATGGGAGCCACGTCCGTGCTGCTTGCCAGCCCGGTCACCTGGACTGCGGCCAGGTTGGCAGCGTTCGCGGTTGCCGTGGCGGAAGCGGTGGCGCCGGATACCGACGGCACCGCTGTCTGCACGTTTGCGGTCACCGTGACCGTGCGCGCACCAATCACCTGGCCATCCTGCGAGATGGTCACCGTGTACTTGCCCGGATTGAGGCCGCTCAGGTTGTAACGCCCGTCACTGCCCGGATGCAGTTCCCTGCTGAAGCCCGTGGCCGAGCCTGCCACATCGACCGTGACATTCTTGCCGCCGGATTCCTTGCCGTACAGACCGCCGGTGATCGATTGCGCCTGCACGACATTCGCGCCAAGCGCAAGCAGCAACCCCATGGCGAGCATGGTTCGCCTGAAACCAGCAGCCTTGCCTCCCCCGCTTGCCTTGCTTCCAGCTTCTTGATGCCCGACAGCAGCCAGGAATTCACTGCTCTTGCCTTCGACGGCAAAACCGCCATTCTTTTCAGCTCGCATTGATTGCCCCTCTCGTAGTTCGTTATCGCCCTGCGCAGACATGGCCCTCCCCTCTGCTGCAGGCGGTTGTGGTTACCCGTGGAAACGCCTCCTGCCCACGAACTTGTTCGCACCTTCATCAAAATTTCGACACAAGCGTCCCCGCCGGACCGGTTGCTGGTCCGGTTTGACTCCCTGCTTTTCAGTCAAGCCAGGCGGTGCACTCGAACCTGAGAGAGCAACGCCTCCACCGTTCGCCGTTCGACGAACCCGGTTTCCTCACCTTGCGCATTGGCGGCGCCGCAAGCGACACCTAGGCGCAAGGTTTCTTCCAAATTCATGTCCCGCGTCATGCCCACCGTCATGCCGGCCAGCAGGCAGTCACCCGAGCCCACCGCGTTGCGCACCTGCGCAAGTTCGATCGCGGCGTGCCAGATGCCGTTCGCATCGGCGGCCACCGCACCCAGCGCGCCCATCGTCACCACCGGCATCGCGATGCCACGCGCATGCAGTTCGCGAACCGCATCCACGGCTGCAGCAAGATCGCCAATCGGGCGATCGAGCAGCTCGCTGATCTCGTCGCGATTGGGCTTGACCAGAAACGGCTGGGCCTGCACGGCGCGTTGCAGCAGCTCGCCGCCGGCGTCGACCAGACAACGCTTGCCGGCATCACGCACATGCGTGGCCAGTTCGGCGTAGGTGGCCGGCGGAAAACCGCGTGGCAGGCTGCCGGACAGCACGACCAAGTCACTGTCATCGACGCCACGCCGGAACGCCCGCAGCAGGGCCTCCTGCTGTGCGCTGTCCAGCAGCGGCCCCTGGCCGAGAATTTCGGTGATCTGGCCGTTCGCGTCCTGCAGCGCGATACAGGTGCGCAGGTTGTCGGTGACCTCGATGCCGTGGAACAGCACACCGCGCTCGCACATCAGCCGACCGATCATGTTGCGATGGGCTGGATCGACCAGGCCGACCAGCTGTACGCGCTCGCCCAGCGCGGCGATCGTCTGCGCCACGTGCAAGCCCTTGCCGCCGGGATATGCCTGTTCGTCGAGTGCGCGACTGACTTCGCCGGGACGCAGCGCGTCCAACCGGATGAACCGGTCGATCGCCGTGTTGAAACCGATGACCGTGATCACGGCACGTTCGCCAGCAGAGTGTCCACTTCCGACACGCTGGCCTGGCCGGCCGTACCGCCGGTGCGTCGCGTGGAGAGGCTGCCGCAGGCACTGCCCCAGCGCATGCAGTCATGCAGCGTCTGGCTGCGCAGCCACGCATGCAGAAAACCGGCGTCGAACGAATCGCCGGCGCCGGTACTGTCGACCGGGTTGACGGCGAACGCCGGCACTTCGAGCAGCTGTCCCTGATCCAGGCTGGCGCAGCCGAGTTGTCCGCGCTTCACCACGGTCTGCGTGCGTCCGTTGTCGAGCGCACGCAGACCGGCAAGCACGCCGTCACGTCCGGTGATGGCCGCCAGCTCCAGCTCGTTGGGCAGGAACAGGTCGACTTCGGTCAGCGTATCGAGCAGGTCGGATGCCCACGTCTGCTGCGGATCGAAACCGGGGTCGAGCGAGGTACTCAGACCGGCGGCATGCGCTCGTGCGAACAGCGCGCGGCAATCGGGCCGCAGCGCACGCTGCAGGTAGTACGAGGAAACATGCAGGTGATCGGCACCAGCCAGCAACGCGTCGTCCACTTCGTCCGCACGCAGCGCGGCGATCGCGCCGGGGAACGTCACCAAGGCGCGATCCTGCGGCGTCGACAGCGAGACGGTGACGCCGGTGCGCAAGGTCGCATCCGGCTGGACGGCGGTGATGTCGATGCCGGCGGCACGCAGCGCATCAAGACAATAGGTGCCCCAGCTGTCGGCACCAAGCTTGCCGCGAAATGCCACGGGATTGCCCAGCCGGGCCAGCCCCATCGCACAGATCATCGATGAACTGCCCGGCGTCATGCAGAAGTCGTCGGCCAGCACTTCGCGGCCTGGCGTGGGCAAGGCATGGCAATGCTTGAAGACCAGATCGACGTTGATTTCGCCGACGACCAGGATGCGCTTCATGCGCCCTCCCCATGCCCATTTTTCGAGCTGCGCTCGCTGTGCATCGGAAAGTGCTCAACCACGCGGGTGAGTACGCCTTGCGAGGGCGTGTCGGGCTTGCTGCCCAGCTCCAGGCAACGGAAGAAGGCGAGCAGCTGACCCACCGCCACATCGGCCAGCAACGGCAGCGCATCGTCCGCCGCATCGAGGCCTGCCAGCTCCACCGCCACGTCGTGCGGGCCCAGCACATCGGCCGGAATAGCTTCGCCCACCAGCACCCGGGTCATGCCCAACTGCTTGCGTGATAGTTCACGCAGCAGGTCGAGTTCGTACGCGCGCACCGCCGGGTCCGGCGACAGGAAACCGACCACCAAGGTCTGCTCGTCCAGGCTGGACATCGGGCCATGGCGCAGGCCGAGATAGGTTTCCGCCATGGTGACCACTGCGCCGCCGCTCATTTCCAGCATCTTCAGCGCAGACTCGTGGGCCGCGCCGAACGCACCGCCGCTGCCGAGATAGACGACGTTGCTGAACTCGCTGCCGGCAATCGTCGCGAGCGCATCAGCCTGCTCGTCGAAGACGTGCTGGACGCTGCTTGCCAGCCGCTTCACTGCGACGATGGCGTCGTTGCCTTCGCGCTGAACCAGACCGAAGCCGGCCAGCAACAGATTGGTGAAGCTGCTGGTCATCACCAGGCTGCGGTCATTGGTGCGCTCGTCCAGCACCAGCACGGTGACGCGCGGATCGCCGCGATAGCTGGTGGCGAGCTTGCCGTTGGCGTTGCAGGTGATGACCAGATGGCGGTAGTCAGGAGCATCCACCAACAGGCGATCCACTACACCGCAGCTTTCCGGGCTGTCTCCCGAACGCGCCACCGAAATCAGCAAACCGGCACCGGGTGGTAGCACACTGCGCCAATGCGTAAGCAAGCTGCCCGCGGGGATCGCCTGGGCCGGGATGCCCAGGCCAAGTTGCAGACTGGGCGCCAGGCATTCGCCGATGTACATCGAGCTGCCCGAACCGGTCAGCACGATGTGGCTCGGTCGCGGTTCCAGCGCCGTCTGCAGTTGCTCGCGCAGCTGAGGCTGGCGCAGTTGGTCGGCCGTGCCAAGCCATGTCGCCGGCTGCTGCAGGATCTCACGCAAGGTGTCGGCATAGCCGCGCGCCTGCTGCTCCGCCAACGGAGCGGCACGCAGCGCATCCAGCGCGATCAATTCTTTCGTTTTCTTGTTTAATTTTGACATTTTGCCAAATATAATCGAATGTGAAAGTATGAACCTACTGAACCGAGAGTATTCGAAATGAAACAAAACTTACAAGGGGTTTCGAACACTGGCAGCCAACTTTCCCGGCTCGCCCTGTCCCACGGCAAGCGCACCCGCCTGTGGCGGCTGCTTTACGGCCACGGTCCGCGCAACGGCAGCCTGCTGGTGCTGCCGCTTGACCAGGGACTGGAGCATGGTCCCACCGATTTCTTTCCCCACCCACCGGCCGTCGATCCGGGCTACCAGTTTGAGCTCGCCGCGGCCGGGGGGTTTTCTGCCATCGCGCTGGGCATCGGCCTGGCCGAGAAGTACATGGGCGAGTACTGCGGCCGGGTGCCGCTGATCCTCAAGCTCAACGGCAAGACCAATATCGCCAGCGACGCCGAGGCCACCTCGCCGCTGTTCGCCTCGGTCGAGGATGCGGTGCGCCTCGGTGCCGACGCGGTCGGCTACACCATGTACGTGGGCTCGCCGCGCCAGCACGACGAGTTCCGCCAGTTCGAGAAGGTGCGCCAGGATTGCGAGCGCTACGGCATGCCGCTGGTGATGTGGGCGTATCCGCGTGGCAGCGCCGTCAATGCCAAGGGCGGCACGAACACCTTGTACGCGCAGGATTACGCCGCCCGCGTGGCATTGGAGCTGGGTGCCGACATCGTCAAGCTGCACGAGCCGAACGACAGCGTGGCCAATGTGCCGGCGCCCTACGACAAGCTGCAGGAAGACGCCGGCGCCCGCTGTGCACGCGTGGTGCGTTCCGCCGGCCGCACGATGGTGCTGTTCTCCGGCGGCGAGAAGAACGACGATGACGCGGCGGTACTGCGCAAGGTCGAGTTCTACATGCAGTCCGGCGCCAACGGCGTGATGTTCGGCCGCAACATGTGGTTGCGCCCGTTCGATCAGGCGGTGGCGTTGACGCGGCAGGTGCATGACATCATGGCGAAGTATCCGCGCTGAAGCCGTCCCCGGTAGGAGCGCACCCTGTGCGCGATGCTTTTCATGACGTGAAGAAGAACATCGCGCACAGGGTGCGCTCCTACAATCAAGGCCATTGGGCTGGTAACTATCGATGAACCATCGCCAATCCTGCCTGTGCTGCGCCCCGCCCACCGGCGCCGGCACGGTCAAGATCGAAAGTAGCAAGAATCCGCTGCAGACCCAGCCGGACGCCGGCAAGAGCGGGCTGCGGTTGAAGGACTTCCGGCCGCGCAGCATGCTGCATGTACCGCAGACGCGCATCGAACGCCCGCGCTTTCCGGTGATCGACGTGCACGCGCACCTGACCTGGTCGAGCCATGTGCGCAACGGCATCTCGGTAGGCGAAGAGGTCACCCTGTTCGCCCAGCCCGAGGACCTGCTGCCGGTGATGGATCGCAAGGGTGTGCGCACCCTGGTCAACCTCACCGGTGGCGTCGGTGCCGGTCTGGAGCAGAGCATCCGCAGCTTCGACCAGGCCGCACCGGGGCGTTTCCTCACGCTTACCGAACCGTCGTACGAACACTTCCCCGAGCCGAACTACGCGCAGCTGCAGGGCGACGCGATCGCGCATGCCAAACGTGTCGGCGCACGCGGTTTGAAATTACTGAAGACGCTGGGCCTGTATCTACGCGAGCGGATCGACGAAGGTCCGCTGGTGGCGGTGGACGACCGCCGCTTCGATCCGATGTGGGAAGCCTGCGCCGCCTACGACATGCCGGTGTTCCTGCACGTCTCCGATCCGGAGGCGTTCTTCCTGCCGACCGACGAGACCAACGAGCGCTACGAGGAACTGGCCAACCATCCGGACTGGTCGTTCTACGGCCCGGAGTTCCCCAGCAATGCGGAGCTGCTCGCTGCGCGCGACCGCCTGATCGCGCGCCATCCGAAGACCACGTTCGCCCTGTTACACGTGGGCAACAACGCCGAGAACCTGGCTGCGGTCGCCGCCTGCCTGGACCGCTACCCGAACACGGTGATCGACATCAGCGCCCGCGTCGGCGAGCTGGGCCGGCAGCCGCGCATCGCGCAGCGTTTCTTCGACCGCTACCAGGATCGCATCCTGTTCGGCACCGACGCGGTGCCCTCGCCGTACGGCGACGACGTGCCGCAGCAGCTGTTCGGCGACGAGCTGTACGAGATCTACTACCGCTTTCTGGAAACCGAGGACGAGTACTTCGATTACGCGCCGGCGCCGACGCCACCACAGGGGCGCTGGTCGATCTACGGGCTGGGATTGTCGGACACGATCCTCCGCAAGATATACCATGACAACGCCGCCCGACTCCTGCATATCGACTCATGACTCAAGCCCCCACCGCCTCGCGCCGACTGCTGGTTGAAGAACGCCGCCGCCTGATCGTCGAACTGGTGGAACAACAGGGCCGCGCCACGGTGGAGGAGCTGGCGACGCGGTTCGGCACATCCACTGTCACGATCCGTGCCGACCTGGACACACTCGCACGCAACTCGATGATCGCCCGCTCGCACGGCGGCGCGCTGCCGGTCTCGGCGGCCATGAACGACACGCCGCTCAATATCAAGGAAACGCGCTGGCACGCGCAGAAGCTGCGCATCGGCCAGGCCGCGGCGAAGATGATCCGGGACGGCGAGACGGTCATCCTCGACTCCGGCTCGACCACCGTGGAGATCGCCCGGCAGATCCGCCAGATGAAATTCGAGGCGCTGACGGTGATCACCAATGCGCTGAACATCGCGATGGAATTGTCGGGATTGCCGCAGATCCGCGTGATGATGCTGGGCGGCCTGCTGCGGCAGACGTCGTACTCGCTGGTCGGCCCGGATGCCGAGCAGGCGCTGGCGAAGCTCTCCGCCGACCGGTTGTTCCTCGGCGTGGACGGACTCGATCCCGAGGTGGGCGTGACCACGCCCGACCCGCTGGAGGCGGCGTTGAATGCCCTGATGATCCGCGTCTCGCGCCAGACCATTGCCGTGCTCGACGCCAGCAAGCTGGGCCAGCGCAGCCTGTCGGTGATCACGCCGGTGCAGAACCTCGACATCGTGATCAGTGACAGCAGCGCCCCGGCCGAGACCGTCGAGGCGCTGCGCGCTGCCGGCGTGCAGGTCGTGCTGGTCTGACGTTCTTCCCGCCCGGGCGAGGGTTCAGAACGCCCAGCTGAAGTTTGCCGTGGCCGTCTGCGCCTGGCCGCGTTGGCCGAGGTAGCGGTCGTAGCCGAACTGCAGGCCGGCGCGCGGCGTGAGCTGCCAGTCCAGCGTGCCGCCGAGCACGCCACCGTAGCGCGACAGGCCGATGCCGCCCACCGGCGCATACTGGTCGAGACCGCTGAAGCTGGCATCCACCACCTCGCCACGCAGGCCGAACGAGCGCTGCCACAGCGCGTGCGCCTGCAGCGCGAGATGGCTGCCGCCGGCCAGCGTCCAGTCACGGCTGGCGCGCAGGCCCGCGCCGGCCTGCCAGCGGGCGGTGATCTGCGCGGCGGACTTCAGGCCGAAGCCGTAGCCGCCCCGCTCGACGAAGCCGTCGCGGCGGATCTGCGCGTACTGCACGTTCACGTACGGCGTGAGTCGGGTGCCGCCGAGGTCGAGGCGATAGCCGCTCTCGCCGTAGGCCACGCCATAGCGGCCATCGTCACTGCTCTCCACGTTGCTGGCCTCGCTGCCCAACAACAGCTGGCGGCGCATCAACTCGCGGTAGCGGCCGAGGCCGAAGCGGCCCATGCCGTACCACGCGCCGCGCACCACACCGCCGTACAGCATGCCTTCCAGCGCGTGGCTGCGGCCCTGGTCCGCGCTCTCGGCCAGCCGTCCCAGGCCTTGGCTCTGGCTCAGCGCGTAGCCGACGAAACCGCTGCCGCCGACCCGCCGGTCCGCGCCGACCAGGGTGCCGCCGAGGTCGTAGCCGACGTTGCCGTAGCCTTGGCGGGACATGTCGCCGTGGTAGCCGAGGTTCTGCACCCAGCTGCCGGCCTGCGGCGCATCGAGCAGCTGGTCGAAGCGTCCGGACAGCGCGCGCGTGCCGGCGTCGATCGCCTCGAACGTCATCGCCGCGCTGGCCGCATGCAGCTGGCCGGACAGGCTTTCCAGCGAACGGCTCAAGGCAGCGACGCTGGCCGACTGCTGCAGGCTGGCCGCACTTTGGATGAAACCGGCACTGACCGGAGCGGTCGTGCCCGACGGCCCGCTTGGCGCGAGCTGGGTGTCGATCAGCCCGAACGCGCCCTGCACACGCTGCGCGGCGCCGAACGAGGCGGCGGTGTACGCCATCCCCTGCACCGCGGTGACCTGCACCTGCTGCACATTGAGCCAGGCGTTGTTCGCGTCATAGCCGAGCGATGCGGCCAGCAGGACATTGGGGGCCGTGTTCAAGGCGCTGAAGGTGCCGCTCAGGCCGCCGCCGGCGCTGAGCACGTTCGTGTGCGAACTGACCACGTAGCCCGGGTTCGTGCCCGTCACGAACAGGTCG
The DNA here is from genome assembly GCF_058790335.1 of Rhodanobacter sp. FW101-FHT13A11. Taxonomy (NCBI): domain Bacteria; kingdom Pseudomonadati; phylum Pseudomonadota; class Gammaproteobacteria; order Lysobacterales; family Rhodanobacteraceae; genus Rhodanobacter; species Rhodanobacter sp. FW101-FHT13A11. The sequence continues at coordinate 25,989 of NZ_JBYTCN010000010.1, forward strand.
CCGCCGCCCAGGTGGGCCGTGCCGGCGACATTCAGCGCCGAACCCAGCGACACCGCCAGCCGGCCGTTGCCCTGCTGCGTGTAGTTGCCGCCCACCGTGACATTGCTGCCGCCGACGCCGAGCACGCCGGCATTGGTCACGCTGCCGCCGATGGCCTGGGTGCCGCTCACCGTGGCGCCGGCGCTGATGCTGATGCTGGACGCCAGCGATTTCGCGGTCAGCGTGCCGCCCTGCACCTGGGTCAGGCCGGTGTAGCTCGACGGCTGCGTCAGGTTGAGCGTGCCAGCGCCCTGCTTGATCAGGCCGCCGGCACCGGAAATCGGGTTGTTCCAGCTGGAGCTGCCGCTGAAGCTGACCGTGACGTCGCCCCAGTTGAATTGCATGGGCCCGTTGACCGCCCTGCCGACATCCAGCTCGCCGTAACCGAAGGTCGGGTTCGGTTGCGGGCCGCCGAGCGGGTCGGCGGTGCCCAGCAGCGTCTGACGCACCAGGTCGTTGCTGAAATACGGATAGGCCTGCCACACCAGCGCCGCCGCACCCGATACCTGCGGCGCGGCAAACGAGGTGCCCTCCACGATGTAATAGCTCGGGCTGGTGGTGCTGGCGGTGGCGCTCTTGTCCAGCACGATCACGTCGCCCGGCGCGGCCAGGCAGTAGTTCATCGCGACACCGCACTGGTTGGAATAGCCTTCCAGCTGGGTCGGGCTGTTGCTGTTGACCGCAACCGCGACCAGCCAGCCTTTCTCCAGTTCCGGCGCCAGACTGGGCAGCGCCGCGATGTTGCTGGGAGCAGTCTTCGAATCGTTGCCGGCCGCGAACACGACCAGGCCGCCACGCTGCAGCACGAACGGATCGTAGGCGGCGGCGAACGCCTGGTTGATCGAGGCGTTGGTGGTATCCCAGTAGATGCCGCCCCAGGAATTGTTCATCACCTGCACGCCGGCGTTGATCAGGGCGGGATTGAGGGTCTGGGCGAAGAACGTCGCGTCGGCAGCCGTGACCGGATTGCCTTTGCCCGAGCCGTCGTCCTTCGGCGCGACGTCGCTGATGATGCGCGCCGACACCAGGCTGGCACTGGGCGCGATGCCGCCGGGGAACTTCGCGAACGGCTGGCCGGCGGCAATCCCCGCAACCCAGGTGCCGTGGCCGACCACGTCGTCGATCGCCGTGTTGTTGGTCGTGGGATCGACGTAGATCAGTTCGTGGGTGACCCGCCCGGCCACCGTGGGATTGCTGCGCATGATGCCGCTGTCGACCACGCCGATGGTCACGCCGGCGCCGGTATAGCCCTGGGCATGCGCGGCGTAGGTGCTGGTGAGCGCGAGCTGGGCGTCCAGCGGCGGCTGGGGGGGCGTGGGCGGGGGCGGGGGCGCCGCGGGCGTGGCCGGGGGCGGCGTGGGCTTGCTGCCGCCGCCACCTCCGCAGGCACTCAGGCCCAGCGCCACGGCCACCAGCCACGCCAGCTCGCGGCGTCGCCAACCCCGATCGAACGTTTTCACCATGCTCCCCACCCCCCTCTCCACACTTGTCTCGCCGGCGCGGCCAATGCGCGGCGACCGGTCCCCCTTGTCATCTTGGCACAACGAAATCCCAATGAAACAGCACGCAAGTTGCTACGTGGCAAGGATATTGCCGCGGTTTGCCGAGCCTCGCGGCGGGCTGCGATAATCCAAAGGTTTCCTGCCAGGCGTTCGCGCCCCTCAAGTCTTGCAAGCGGAGTTATCCATGTCGGATGTCAGTGTCGTCATCGTCGGTGCCAAGCGCACCGCCATCGGCTCCTTTCTCGGCCAGTTCACCGGCGTGCCCACCCCGAAGCTCGGTGCCGCCGCGATCCGCGCGGTGCTGGAACAGTCGGACGTGGCTCCCGCCGACGTCGGCGAGGTGATCATGGGCTGCGTGTTGCCCGCCAACCTGGGCCAGGCGCCGGCGCGTCAGGCCTCGCTCGGCGCCGGGCTGCCGGCCAGCACCGGCTGCACCACGATCAACAAGGTGTGCGGCTCGGGCATGAAGGCGATCATGCTGGGCCATGACCTGATCAAGGCCGGCTCGGCGGCCGTGGTGGTCGCCGGCGGGATGGAGTCGATGACCAATGCGCCGCACATGGTGCAGGCGCGTACCGGTATCCGCTACGGCGACGGCCAGTTGGTCGACCACATGGCCTGGGACGGCCTGACCAACCCGTACGACGGCAAGGCGATGGGCGTGTTCGGCGAACTGTGCGCCGACAAGTACCACTTCACCCGCGAACAGCAGGACGCGTTCGCGATCGAGTCGGTCAAGCGCGCCCAGGCGGCGCAGCAGAACGGCGCCTTCGCCGGCGAGATCGTTCCGGTCACGGTGAGCGGCCGCAAGGGCGACGTGGTGGTCGACACCGACGAGCAGCCCGGCCGCTCCGACATCGCCAAGGTGCCCTCGCTGAAGCCGGCCTTCCGCAAGGAGAACGGCACGATCACCGCGGCCAGCTCGTCCAGCATCTCCGACGGTGCCGCCGCCGTGGTGCTGCTGTCGGCCGACGACGCGGCCAAGCGCGGCCTGAAGCCGCTGGCGCGCATCGTGGCGCACGCCACCCACTCGCAGGAGCCGGAGTGGTTCACCACCGCGCCGGTCAGCGCCATCCAGAAGGTGCTGGACAAGGCCGGCTGGAAGGTCGCCGACGTCGACCTGTTCGAGGTCAACGAGGCGTTCGCGGTAGTGGCGATGGCGCCGATGAAGGAACTCGGCATCCCGCACGACAAGCTCAACGTCAACGGCGGCGCCTGCGCGCTCGGCCACCCGATCGGCGCCAGCGGCGCGCGCCTGGTGGTGACCCTGCTCAACGCCCTGAAGACGCGCGGCCTCAAGCGCGGCGTGGCCTCCCTGTGCATCGGTGGCGGCGAGGCGACGGCGATCGCGGTGGAGCGCATCGACTGATGCGCACGGCGCCGGCATGACCGGCGCATGATATTCAGATGACGGCCGGATAAATCAGTTTTTAATGTGTCCTGAAACGTCGTCATAAAGATGTGGCGCAATTTCCGCGAAAGCGCTATTAATACACGGCCAAACGGCATTCCACGGCAAAGGAGATCCACCATGAAGTTTACGCGTACCCTACTCGCCGCCGCGCTCGTCGCGCTGTTGGCGGCATGCAGCAACGGCGCGCAGGATTCCGCGCAAGACGCACAGAAGTCGGCCGATACCGCCCAGCAGGCTGCCGATACGGCGCAGAAGGCTGCGGCGGCTCCGGCTCCGGCGGCAGCTCCGGCTTCCACCGCTGCCGCTCCGGCTGCGGCTCCGGCTTCCACCGCTCCGGCGGCGGCTCCGGCCTCCACCGCTGCCGCTCCGGCAGCCGCAGTCGACGCAGCCGCCAAGGCCGCCGACGCTGCCAAGGACGCCGCCGGTGCTGCCAAGGACGCGGCTGACAAAGCCAAGGACGCCATGAAGGGGCATTGATCCCCTGCTGGCTTCCAGAAAAAACGGCCGCCTCGCGCGGCCGTTTTTTTTCGCCCGTGTATCGCCGTTTCGTCCGCCGATTTTGGCCGCCGGCCGACGCCCGCTATCATCCGTGGCTCGGCCTTGATGGCAGCCTATCCGTGAGCCCGCATCCATGAGCGTCATTGCATCGCAGATCGATCCGCGTTCCGCCGAATTCCAGGCCGGCAGCCACCAGCTGCGCGCCGTGGTGGACGATCTGCAGCGCGAACTGGCGCGCAGCGCGGAGGGCGGCGGCGCGAAGGCCCGCGAGAAACATGTTGCCCGCGGCAAACTTCTGCCGCGCGAGCGCATCCGTGCCCTGCTCGATCCCGGCTCGCCGTTCCTGGAGCTGTCGCCGCTCGCTGCCCATGGCATGTACGACGGCGCCGCGCCCGCCGCCGGCCTGATCACCGGCATCGGCCGGGTCAACGGCGCCGAGGTGGTGGTGGTTGCCAACGACGCCACGGTCAAGGGCGGCACCTATTTCCCGATCACGGTGAAGAAGCATCTGCGCGCCCAGGAAGTGGCGCTGGAAAACCGCCTGCCCTGCATCTACCTGGTCGACTCCGGGGGTGCTTTCCTGCCGTTGCAGGACGAGGTGTTTCCGGACAAGGAGCATTTCGGCCGCATCTTCTACAACCAGGCACGGATGTCATCGCTCAACATCCCGCAGATCGCGGTGGTGATGGGCTCGTGCACCGCCGGCGGCGCCTACGTGCCCGCAATGAGCGACGAGACCATCATAGTGCGCGAACAGGGCACGATTTTCCTCGGCGGCCCGCCGCTGGTGAAGGCCGCCACCGGCGAGGTGGTGGACGCCGAGACGCTGGGCGGCGCGGACGTGCACACGTCGATCTCCGGCGTGGCCGACCACTACGCCGAGAACGACGCGCACGCGCTGTCGATCGCCCGCGACATCGTGGCCAGCCTCAATCGCCGCAAGGACATGCCGCTGGCGCTGCGCGCGCCGGTCGAGCCGAAGTACCCTGCCGAGGAGCTCTACGGCGTGATCCCGCCGGATACCCGCCGCCCGTTCGACATCCGCGAGGTGATCGCGCGCATCGTCGACGGCTCGGAATTTCACGAATTCAAGGCGCGCTACGGCAAGACCCTGGTCTGCGGCTTCGCGCACATCCACGGCTACCCGGTGGGCATCGTCGCCAACAACGGCATCCTGTTCGCCGAAAGCGCGCTCAAGGGCGCGCACTTCATCGAGCTGTGCAACCAGCGCAACGTGCCGCTGGTGTTCCTGCAGAACATCACCGGCTTCATGGTCGGCAAGAAATACGAGCAGGCCGGCATCGCCAAGGACGGTGCGAAGATGGTCACCGCGGTGGCCTGCTCGCACGTGCCGAAGTTCACCGTGGTGATCGGCGGCAGTTTCGGCGCCGGCAACTACGCGATGTGCGGCCGTGCCTATGGCGCGCGCTTCCTGTGGATGTGGCCGAACGCGCGCATCAGCGTGATGGGCGGCGAGCAGGCCGCGTCAGTGCTGGCTACGGTGAAGCGCGACGGCATCGAGGCCGCCGGCAAATCATGGAGCGCGGAGGACGAGGAAGCCTTCAAGGCGCCGATCCGCGAGCAGTACGAGCGCCAGGGCCATCCGTACTACGCCAGCGCGCGGCTGTGGGACGACGGCATCATCGACCCGGTGGATACCCGCCGCGTGCTCGGCCTGGCGATCTCCGCCTCGCTCAACGCCCCAATCGAGCCGCAGCGCTACGGCGTGTTCCGCATGTAGTTCAGCGCGCCCTGCCGGTGCCCAGCCGCGCGCCGGCCCACAGCGCCAGCAGGGTCAGCGCGTAGAACACCATCTGCATGCCCGCCGGCTGCGCGTCGTAGCCGACCAGCACGTGCGCGGTCTGCCCCAGCAGCGAGCGGTTGCCAAGCAGCCACGAGCTGTCCCACAGCTGGTTGCCCCACGCCGGCAGCAGGTCGGCCTGGATCAGGTAGCGCGCGGCCGTCGAGGCCAGCCCCGCGGCAAGCAGCACCAGCATGGCGTTGGTGACGCCGAAGAAATGCCGCATCGGGATGCGCAGCAGGCCCGCGTACAGCGCGAAGCCCAACGCCGCGCCGGCCACCACGCCGATCGCCAGGCCCGCCACCAGGTGTTCCGCGCCGCCGGCGCGCATGCCGTACAGGAACAGCACCACCTCCGAGCCCTCGCGCAGCACCGCCAGCGCCACCACCGCCAGCAGCAACCCCAGCGAGCTGGCGCCGCTGTGCACCGCACTGCCCAGCTCGCGCATCTGCCGGCTCAGTTCGCGGCCGTGGCTGGACATCCACAGCACGTGCCAGCCGATCATCAGCACCGCGGCCAGCAGCACGGCGGCATTGAACAGTTCCTGCCCGGCGCCGCTGAAGGCCGCAGCCAGCAGGTCGGCCGACAGCGCCACCAGCAGCGCGCCGCAAACCCCCAGCGCGATCCCGCCGCCCACGAACCAGCCGCGCCGCGACACGCCGCGGGTGGCCGCCGCCACCACGCTGACGATCAGCGCCGCCTCCAGCACTTCCCTGAACACCAGCAAGGCCACTGCCCACATACGCCTACTCCACGATCAACACGCCCTGCGCCGTGGGCTGATGGAAATCACCGTAGAAGCGGTAGCGCCCCGGCTTGAACGGACCGATGAACAGGCTGGTCGAACTGTTCGGCATCACGATCTTCTCGGCCGGGAAGTCGTCGCTCTCGAACTCCTCCGGCGAGGAATCCCGGTTGACCAGCTCCAGCTTGACCCGGGTTCCCGCAGGCACGCGCAGCTCGCTGGGCTGGTAGCGATGATCCTTCAGGGTCAAGGTGTAGCTGGGCGCGTCGGTCGCGCTCGCCAGCAACGGCAGCAGCATGGCGAGGGCAAGCAGCAGGTGTTTCATGGGCCGATCCGATGACTCGTTACTGAATAATAGTCATTCTCATATATGGAAGGCAAGCCGCCCCACTGGCGGCGCATGCCGCCGATCGCCCGGCAACATGCCGCGGGGCCATTCTGGCAGCCGCCGGCCACCCGCCCCATGACCGGGATCAGCGCCGGCGGCCATTGCCGGCCGGCGCCGGGACAGCAGGCTAGTCCTGCGGTTCCTCGCCGCGCAGGCGCACATCGTTCGGCGGCATGCCGGTGCGCTCCACGCTGGCCTCGCGCTGCGACTCGAAGAAGCGCTGCACCTGCTGGCACACGGCCATGGTGCCCTCGCGCGCGATCGCCGAAACCAGGAACCACGGCCGGGTCCAGCCCAGCTCGGCGATGATCTTTTCCGCCACGGCCTGGCGCTCGTCCCCGGCCAGCATGTCGGCCTTGTTCAGCACCAGCCAGCGCGGGCGCTCCAGCAGTTCCGGGTTGAACTTCTCCAGTTCCTGCTCGATCGCGCGCACCTGGCCGGCCACGTCGGAGCCGTCGATCGGCGCGATGTCGACGATGTGCAGCAGCAGGCTGGTGCGCGCCACATGGCGCAGGAACTGGATGCCCAATCCGGCGCCCTCGGAAGCGCCTTCGATCAGGCCGGGGATGTCGGCGATCACGAAGCTCTGGTCGGTGCCCAGGCTGACCACGCCCAGGTTCGGATGCAGCGTGGTGAACGGGTAGTCGGCCACCCGAGGCGTCGCCGCCGACACCGCGCGGATGAAGGTGGACTTGCCGGCATTGGGGAAACCGAGCAGGCCGACGTCGGCCAGCAGGCGCAACTCCAGCTTCAGCTCGCGCACTTCGCCCGGCGTGCCCGGCGTGGCCTTGCGCGGCGCGCGGTTCACCGAACTCTTGAAGTGGATGTTGCCCAGTCCGCCCTTGCCGCCCTGCGCCACCAGCATGCGCTGGCCGTGGGCGGTGAGGTCGCCGATCACCTCGTCGGTGTCGACGTTGGTGACCATGGTTCCCACCGGCACCCGGATCGTGGTGTCCTCGCCGCCCTTGCCGTACATCTGGCTGCCCATGCCGTTCTCGCCGCGCTGCGCCTTGAAGCTGCGCTGGTGGCGGAAGTCGATCAAGGTGTTGAGGCCCTCGTCGGCCACCAGCCAGACCGAGCCGCCGAAGCCGCCGTCGCCGCCGTCGGGACCGCCGAACGGGATGAACTTCTCGCGGCGGAAGCTGATGCAGCCATTGCCGCCGTCACCGGCCTGGACACGGATTTGGGCTTCGTCGACGAATTTCATGAGAGGACCGGGAGTGGGGAATGGGGGATCGGGAACAGGAAGAGCGGGCAATCAGGATAGGGTACGGGACTTGCGGAAACCCCGCTTTTTACCATTCCCGGCTCCCCATTCCCGATTCCCTGCCGCAAACGAAAAGCCCCGCCGAAGCGGGGCCTTCGCTGCCGCACCGCGGAAGGCTTATGCCTGCACGACGCTGACGAAACGGCGGTTCTTGGCACCGCCGACCTTGAACTCGACCTTGCCGTCGACCAGCGCGAACAGCGTGTGGTCACGGCCGAGGCCCACGCCGGTACCCGGATGGAACTGGGTGCCGCGCTGGCGCACGATGATGTTGCCGGCCTCGATGGCCTGGCCACCGTAGACCTTGACGCCGAGGTACTTCGGGTTCGAATCGCGACCGTTGCGGCTGGAACCTACGCCTTTTTTATGTGCCATGACTCAATGCTCCAGTTGCTCAGGCGTTGATGCCCGTGATCTCGATTTCGGTGAAATGCTGCCGATGGCCCTGCTGGCGCTTGTAGTGCTTGCGGCGGCGGAACTTGATGATGCGGATCTTGTCGGCGCGTCCGTGCTTGCGGACGGTGGCGCTGACGGTGGCGCCCGCGACGACCGGCGCACCGACGGTGACCGACTCGCCGGAACCGACCAGCAGCACCTGGTCGAAGCTCACGGTGGCGCCTTCATCGGCGGTCAACAGCTCCACGCGCAGCACGTCGCCCTGCTGCACACGGTACTGCTTGCCACCGGTCTTGATGACTGCATAACTCATGGAAATGCCCTTCTGTCGTTATTCTCTTGGGTGTTTCGCCCCGAACCGGCCGGAACGAACGCAGAAGTATAGCGAGGCCACGGGTCGCTGGTCAATTCCTGACCAGCCGGTCAGGACTTGGGCTGCAGCCGGCGCCGCGGACTTTGCCGGAACCGGTGCCGCCGACTTGGGCTCGGGCTTGGCTGCCGGCTTGTGATGGTGCACCGGCTTGTGCCGGACGTGCTTCTTCGCCGGCCGGGTCGCGGGTCTGGCCTCGCCCTCGTCGGCCGCCTCCGGCGCCGCCGGGCAGCGGCCCTGCGCATCGAGGCTGCCCTTCTTCTGCAGCTCCTGCAGCATCGTGCGGGCGCGCTCCTGCCCCCACTGCTGGCCGGCCTGGGTCGCCTCGGCCATGGCCGCCGGCATTTCGGTCAGCACCTTCTGGCCCAGCGGCGAGCGGTAGAACTTGAGCAGCCCGTCGATCTCCTCGCCGCTGAAATGGCGCTGGAACACCGGGGCCATGCGCTGCACCACGGCGGTGGCGCCGTCGCCGTCGATGAACCCCTGCCAGTATTCCGCCGGCACGCAGGGAAGCTTCTGCCGCATCTGCGCGGCCATCTGCGTGTTCATCTGGCCGAGGGTCTGTTCCACCCGCATCACCTTGAACAGGTCACGCACCTGCTGCTCGCTGGGCGCCACGACGGCCGCGGCCGACCCGCAGAAAGCGAGCAGCCACAGCAGGGCGCCGATCCGGATCCGGCTACGCATGGGGGTGATCTCCGACGAAGCGGCCTCGCGGCCGGGGAACCGTGCATTAGGCCATACGTTGCCGCCGATCGGAACTTTCCGGCTGAAGCGGCAATAACTGACCTGCCCAGGTTGGTATAGTGCACGTTCCCCCCCATATCCGGCGTCCATGGACACCATTCGCATCCGCGGCGCTCGCACGCACAACCTCAAGAACATCGACATCGACCTTCCCCGCGACCGGCTGATCGTGATCACCGGCCTGTCCGGCTCGGGCAAATCCTCGCTGGCGTTCGACACCATCTACGCCGAAGGCCAGCGCCGCTACGTGGAATCGCTGTCGTCCTACGCGCGACAGTTCCTGTCGATGATGGAGAAGCCCGACGTCGACCACATCGAGGGCCTGTCGCCGGCGATCTCGATCGAGCAGAAATCCACCTCGCACAACCCGCGCTCCACCGTCGGCACGATCACCGAGGTGTACGACTACCTGCGCCTGCTGTACGCCCGCGTCGGCACGCCGCGCTGCCCCGACCACGGCATTCCGCTGGAGGCGCAGACGGTAAGCCAGATGGTGGACGCCACCCTCGCGCTGGACCCGGAGCGGCGCTACATGCTGCTGGCGCCGGTGGTCCGCGAACGCAAGGGCGAGCACGTGCAGGTGTTCGAGCAGTTGCGTGCGCAGGGCTTCGTGCGCGCCCGCGTCGACGGCACCGTGTTCGACCTGGACGCGGTGCCGCCGCTGTCCCTGCGCCAGAAGCACACCATCGAGGTGGTGATCGACCGCTTCCGCCCGCGCGAGGACATCAAGCAGCGCCTGGCCGAGTCGTTCGAGACCGCGCTGCGGCTCGGCGACGGGCTGGTGATCCTGGCCGACATGGATGCCGCGCACGGAAACGCGGGAGCGGCCGCGCCGGAGGCGCCCGAGCAGCTGCTGTCCTCGCGCTACTCCTGCCCGGTGTGCGACTACTCGCTGCCGGAACTGGAACCGCGGCTGTTCTCGTTCAACTCGCCGGTGGGCGCCTGCCCCACCTGCGACGGCCTGGGCGTGACCCAGGTGTTCGACCCGGCGCGCGTGGTCAGCCATCCGGAGCTGTCGCTGGCCAGCGGCGCGGTGCGCGGCTGGGACCGGCGCAACGCGCACTACTTCCAGCTGATCCTGTCGCTGGCGGCGCACTACGGCTTCGACGTGGACGCCCCGTGGAACAAGCTGCCCGCAGCCGTGCAGAAGGCCATCCTGTACGGCAGCGGCAAGGAGCAGATCGCGTTCCGCTACATCACCGAGCGCGGCGGCAAGGTCACCCGCGAGCACCCGTTCGAGGGCATCCTGCCGAACCTGGAACGGCGCTACAAGGAAACCGAATCGGTCGCCGTGCGCGAGGAGCTGGCCAAGTACATCAGCGACCAGCCCTGCCCCGCCTGCGAAGGCCAGCGGCTGAACCGCTCGGCGCGCAACGTATTCGTCGCCGACCACGCGCTGCCCGCGCTCACCCACCGCTCGATCGACGACGCGCTGGCGTTCTTCGACGGGCTGAAACTCACCGGCTGGCGCGGCGAGATCGCAGTGAAGATCGTCAAGGAGATCCGCGAGCGGCTGAGCTTCCTCAACGACGTGGGCCTGAACTATCTCACCCTGGACCGCCAGGCCGACTCGCTCTCCGGCGGCGAGGCGCAGCGCATCCGGCTCGCCTCGCAGATCGGCGCCGGCCTGGTCGGCGTGATGTACGTGCTGGACGAGCCCTCGATCGGCCTGCACCAGCGCGACAACGAGCGCCTGCTCGGCACGCTGACCCGCCTGCGCGACCTCGGCAACACGGTGATCGTGGTCGAGCACGACGAGGATGCGATCCGCATGGCCGACCACGTGCTCGACATCGGCCCCGGCGCCGGCGTGCACGGCGGCGAGGTGGTGGCGCAGGGCACCGTGCAGGACATGCTCGACTCGCCGCGCTCGGTCACCGGCCAGTTCCTGTCCGGCGTGCGCGCGATCGAGGTGCCGAAGGAACGCCGCCAGCCGATCGACGACGATTCGTGGCTGCACCTGAAAGGCGCCAGCGGCAACAACCTCAAGCACGTCGACCTGGCGATCCCGGCCGGCCTGTTCACCTGCGTCACCGGCGTCTCCGGCTCGGGCAAGTCGACCCTGGTCAACGACACGCTGTTCCGCCTCGCCGCCGTCGAACTCAACGGCGCCAGCGCGCAGCCGGCACCGTACGCCGCAGCGGAAGGCCTGCAGCTGTTCGACAAGGTGGTCGACATCGACCAGTCGCCGATCGGCCGCACGCCGCGCTCCAACCCCGCCACCTACACCGGCCTGTTCACCCCGCTGCGCGAGATGTTCGCGCAGGTGCCGGAAGCGCGTTCGCGCGGCTATACGGCGGGCCGCTTCAGCTTCAACGTACGCGGCGGCCGCTGCGAGGCCTGCGAGGGCGACGGCATGCTCAAGGTGGAGATGCATTTCCTGCCCGACGTCTACGTGCCCTGCGACGTCTGCCACGGCAAGCGCTACAACCGCGAGACGCTGGAGATCCTATACAAGGGCCACACCATCGCCGACGTGCTCGACATGACGGTGGAGGATGCGCTGAAGCTGTTCGAGAACGTGCCGGTGATCGCGCGCAAGCTCGACACCTTGCGCGCCGTCGGCCTCGACTACATCAAGCTCGGCCAGAGCGCGACCACGCTGTCCGGCGGCGAGGCGCAGCGCGTGAAACTGTCCAAGGAACTGTCCAAGCGCGACACCGGCAACACCCTGTACATCCTCGACGAGCCCACCACCGGACTGCACTTCCACGACATCGAGCAGTTGCTCGACGTGCTGCACCAGCTGGTCGACCAGGGCAACACCGTGGTGGTGATCGAGCACAACCTGGACGTGATCAAGACCGCCGACTGGATCGTCGACCTCGGCCCCGAGGGCGGCGCGGGCGGCGGCCGCATCCTGGTTTCCGGCACGCCGGAGACGGTGGCGGCCACGCCCGGCTCGCATACCGGCCACTTCCTCGCGCCGCACCTGAAACCGGCCAGGCCCGCCCGGCCGGACGCCGCCAAGCGGATCAAGGCCGCCACCAAGCACATCGCCTCGGCCGACAAGTACAAGCCGATGCGCGGGAAGAAGAAAACTTCATGAGTCCACGCAAGTCCACCAGGCCGGCCGATGCCGCCAACGCGACCGCGCTGGAAACCGAACCCGGCAAGCCGCTGTACGTCGCCTCGATCGGCGTGCGCTGGCGCGACCTCGACGCGTTCAACCACGTCAACAACTCCAACTACCTCACCTACCTCGAAGAGGCACGGCTGCAGTGGCTGAGCCACGTGCCCGGGCCGTGGTTCGACGACCACGCGATGCCGGTGATGGCCGCCAGCCAGGTCAACTACCGCCGCCCCATCGCCTGGCCCGCGCAGTTGCAGGTGCAGCTGTACTGCGAGCGCGTGGGCAACAGCTCGATGACGATCGCGCACCGGGTGATCGATGCCGAACACCCCGACCGGCCGTACTGCGACGGCCACGTGGTGATGGTGTGGATGGACCCGGCCAGCGGCAAGCCGGTGCCGTTGCCCGAGGCGATCCGCAACGCCGTCGGGTAGCGGCCCATGCGCGCCGCGGCCGCACGCACGTCCTTCACGATCAGCGCAACCGGCGCCGACCGGGTCGAGACGATCGCCGGTGCGCGCCATGCCTGGCGCTTCCAGCCGCATGTCCATGCCGGCGACGAGATCGTGCGGGTGCTGGCTGGGCGGGCGCGGCTGCGCCTTCCCGATGCCTGCCGCGCGGTCGTCGCCGGCGATACCGTCGTGGCGCCGGCAGGCGTGCTCCATCGTTTCGAACCGGTGGACGGCAGCAGCTGGGCCTTCAGCTCGCGCTTCGTGCCGCCCGCCATGAACAACATCGCAACTCCCGGCCCACACGATACGCTCGGCGCACGGGCCATGGCCTTGCTGGCCGGGCGGCTTTCGCTGCACACCGACGTGGAAGCGATCGCGCAGGCCTGCGCGGTTTCCGCTGGCCACCTGGCACGTGTGTTCCGCCGCGAGACCGCCACCAGCCTGCACAACTTCCACGTCCTGCTGGCCCTGCACAAGGCGAAGGCGCTGCTGCGCCACCGCGCGCCGATCGTCGAGGCGGCGCTCGACGCCGGCTTCTACGACCAGGCCCACCTCAACCGCGAATTCGTGAGGACGTTCGGCCTGACCCCGGCCGCCTTCCGGGCCAGCTGGGCGGTGACAAACTAGGCGCCGCCCGACCCGAGCTCCAGCGCCATGTACCACGTACCCGGCACCGGGTTGTCGTAATACGGCGCCACCGCGCGAAAACCCAGCGCGACGTAGAGCTGCCGGGCCGCCTGCATCGAGGCCAGCGTATCCAGCAGCACGCGCACGTAGCCGGCCCGGGCGGCCCACGCGATCACCGCTTCGGCCAATCGCCGTCCCAGCGCCTGCCCGCGCGCCGCGGGCCTCACATAGAGGCGCTTGATCTCGCACACGCCCGGTTGCCGCCAGGGCCGCAACGCCACGCAGCCCAGCGCCGCTCCCGCGCCATCGCGCGCGACCAGGATCACGCCCCGCGGCGGCGCGTACTTGCCGGGCAGTTGCGCCAGTTCCGCGCCCACGTCCTGGAAGGAGAGATCAATGCCGAGGCTGTCGATGTACTCCGCGAACAAGCCGCGCACGGTCTCGATGTCGTCCGGCAGGCGGGCAGGTGCGATATCGATGGTCGAGGATGCAGACATGTCCGGTCACCCGCGGGAAACGGCCGCGTCACGATAGCGAACCCATGCCGCCGACGCTTGGACAATCCTGACCGGCGGCGCGCGGAACCGGCACGGATGGCGGCATCGCCTGGCACGCGGTGATGCGGTCGGCGCACGGGGTGCACGTGCCGTCGCTATGATGGCGGTCCGGTCCCCACGATGGAATGCGCCTCATGACGACAGCACATCGCCCCGCCCTGGCCCTCGCCTGCATCGCCGCCCTGGCCGGCGCGTCGACGGCCCAGGCCGCCGACACCACGGCACTTACCCTGTATCGCAGCGACAGCCCCGCGCTGTACGCCGGCAGCGGCGGCGGCAGCGTGGGCGACGGCTACGCGGTGGTGCGCGAACAGCGCCTGCTGGATCTTGCGGCCGGCACGCACGACGTGGTGGTCGGCGACCTGCCGGATTCGCTGGACGCCGAGGCGCTGGCGCTGGGCTTCCCCGACGGCGGAGCGAAGGTGCTCTCGCAACGCCTGTTGCTGGCGCAAGGCGCGAACGCCGCGCTGACCGGCCTGGTCGGGCGCGACGTGGCCGTGCTCGGCGGCAATGGCGAGTCGCTGGCCAGCGGCAGCCTGCTGCGCGCGGGCGATGGCCTGCTGGTGCGCGACGCATCCGGCCGCAGCACCCTGGTCACGCACTATGCCGCGGTCCGCGCCACCGGCGCGGACTTTCCCAGCGGTTCCAGCCTGCGCCTGCGGGTGGACGCCGCCCGCGCCGGCCCGACCCGCGCCGTGCTCAGCTATCCCACCTCCGGCCTCGGCTGGCGCGCCGCCTACGTGGCCACGCTGCAGCCCGGCACGGGTTGCCGCGTGCAGTTCGAATCGCGCGCCAGCATCGCCAACCGCAGCGGCCGCGACTGGCACGACGCGCAGGTCACCCTGGTCGCCGGCCAGCCGAACATGGCCAGGGCCACGGCGCCGCGGCCGATGGCGTCGATGGCACGCGGCTTCAGCGCCAAGGCCGAAAGCGCCGACCTGCCGCAGCAGGACAGCCTCGGCGACTACCGCAGCTACACCCTGCCCGGCGCGGTCGAACTGCCCGACGGCAGCGTCAGCCAGGTACCGCTGTACGCCAGCCGCGCGCTGGACTGCGAACGCACCGCGCTGTACGAGAACGGCAGCATCTTCCAGCCGCCGCGACCGATACTGGAGCGCGATTACAACCCGGGCGGCGGCAGCGCCATCATCAGCACGTTGAAGTTGAAGGCGTTCGACAGCCTGCCGGCCGGCTACCTGCGCGTGCTCGCCGCCGACCGCCACGGCACGCCGCAGTTCGTCGGCGAGGGCCGCATCGACGACACGCCGAAGGGTGGCGACGCCAGCATCACCCTGGGCACCGTTTTCGACCTGCGCGCAACGCGTGAGCGCACTGCCTTCCACGTCGACAAGGGCGGCCGCACGCTGGACGAGGCGTTCCGCATCAGCCTCGACAACGCCGGCGACAGCGCGCGCACCGTGACCGTGCGCGAGCACCCCGGCCGCTGGCGCCAGTGGACGCTGGTGTCGTCCGGCAGCAAGCCCAGCCGGCAGACGACGGATACGCTGGAGTTCCGCGTCGAGGTGCCGGCCAACGGCAAGGCCGTGCTGGACTATGCGGTGCGCTACAGCTGGACCGCCGACGAACAACCACAGTAATTCCGACCGGAGTTCCCCATGCTCGACCTCACCAACCACGACGACGGCATCCGCGAGATCCAGCTTGCCCGGCCGCCGGTCAACGCGCTGAACCTGGAGCTGCTGCGCGCGCTGCACGCCGCCATCGACGACGCCGTGCACGACGGCATGCGCGGCATCGTGCTGTCCGGCGCGCAGGGGCTGTTCTCGGCCGGCGTCGACGTGCCGGCCCTGATCGGCCGCGACCGCGCCGGCGTGCGCGAATACTGGCGCGAGTTCTTCGCGCTGTGCGCCACCCTGGCGCGGGCGCCGATCCCGCTGGCGGCGGCGATCACCGGCCACAGCCCGGCCGGCGGCGCGGTGCTGGCGCTGTTCTGCGACTACCGGGTGATGGCCGAAGGCCCGTACCGGATCGGCCTCAACGAAGTGCAGGTCGGGCTGATCGTGCCCGAGGCGATCCAGCTGGCGCTGCGCCGCGTGGTCGGCACCTATCGTGCCGAGCGGCTGCTGGTCGCCGGCGCGATGATCGAGTCGTCCGAGGCGCTGGCCTGCGGCTTCGTCGACGAACTCACCGGCGTCGACCAGGTCGCCACGCGCGCCCTGCACTGGCTGGGCGGGTTGCTGGCCCTGCCGTCGCACGCGATGCTGGCCACCCGCACGCTGGCCCGCGCCGACCTCGCCGCCGCCTACGCCGACCCGGACGCGCTGCCGCTGGACGACTTCGTCGACGCCTTCTTCCATCCCGAGACGCAGGCGGTGCTGCAGCAGTTGGTCGCGCGGCTGAAGAGCAAGAAATGAGTGGACTGTAGGAGCGCACCCTGTGCGCGATGGCTCTTGGTTCGTGTCGACATCAGAGCCATCGCGCACAGGGTGCGCTCCTACACGATCAGCCTTTCGCCACGGGCCGCGACGGGTCGCTGACCCAGCCGCTCCACGACGGCGCGTACAGCCGCGAGCCGTGCAGGCCGGCGTATTCCATCGCCAGCAGGTTGTAGCAGGCCGTGACGCCGGAGCCGCACATGTGCACGACCTGGTCGGGCGTCGCGCCGCCCAGCACCGCGGCGAATTCCTCGCGCAGCTGCGCCGGCGGCTTGAAGCGGCCATCAACGAGCAGGTTGTCGAGGTACGGCCGGTTGCGCGCACCGGGCACGTGGCCGGCGGCACGGTCCAGCGGCTCGGCTTCGCCGCGGTAGCGCACGGCGGCGCGGGCGTCGACCAGCAGCGGTGCCGGCGTGGCGTGCAGCGCCGTGTGGTCGACGATCACCTGCCGCGCGTCGTAGGCCAGCGCCACCTCGGTGGGCACGCGCGGGCGGACCGCGGTTTCCACCGGCTGCCCGGCGGCCTGCCAGGCGGCGAAGCCGCCATCGAGCACGGCCGCTTCGCGTATGCCGGCCAGCCGCAGCAGCCACCACAGCCGCGCCGCCGCCAACGCGCCCGGCCCGGCGTCATAGCTCACCACCTGCCGGCCCGGCACCCAGCCCCAGCGGCCGAGTAAGGCGCCGAACGCCGCCACCGAGGGCAGCGGATGCCGGCCCAGCCCTTCGGCTACGCGCGACATGTCGGAAAGGTCGCGCTCGAGATCGGCGAACGCGGCGCCGGGAACATGCCCGGCCAGATAGCTGCGCTCGCCCTGCGTGCGATCGGCCAGGTCGACGCGGCAGTCGACGATGAGCACCTCGCCCGCCGGCAACGCGGCCAGCGCGGCGACATCGATCAGGGTGGTCTTCAGCGTCATGTCCGTCCCATCCTCTCAAGCAGGTTGTACAGCATGGCGGCGGTGGCGCCCCAGATACGATGGCCGCCGTGGACGAATTCCACCATCGGGCGGCGATGGCCGCGGAACTCCATCACGTAACGGCGAAGGTTCGCCGGTTCGAGCAGGAACGCCAACGGCACCTCGAACACTTCGGCCACCTCGTCCGGCGCCGGATACAGCCGGGCCTCGGCGGCGATCTGCGCCACCACCGGCGTGATGCAGTAGCCGCTGATCGTCTCGAAACGGTCGAGGTAGCCCAGCGGCGTCACCAGCTTGCGGTCGAGGCCGATCTCCTCCTCGCTCTCGCGCAGCGCGGTGGCCAGCGCGTCGTCGTCGCCCGGCTCGCTGCGCCCGCCGGGAAACGCCACCTGGCCGGCATGCGCCTGCAGGTGGTCGGTGCGCACGGTCAGCACCAGCCGCGGCTGCACGCCTTCGCGAAAACCGACCAGCACCGCAGCGGGCTGGCGCCCGCTGCTGCCGAGCAATTCGGTCATGTCGGCATGGTTCCAGCCCGGCCCGGTCGGCGGCGTCGACAACGGCCGCAGCGCATTGACCACGTCGTCGATCATGGAACCCCGCGCAGCGGCAGGACCTCGCGCATCACCCGCAGCCGCTCGGTGTCGCTCATCGCGCGCCAGCGGCCGATCTCCTCGCCGGTGCGCAGGCAGCCGATGCAGTAGCCGCGCACGTCCAGCCGGCAGATGCCGATGCAGGGAGTCAGGGGCGGGGTTTCGGTGGGGTTCGGAACGCTCGACATGCCACGCCATGCTACCACCGCGACGCTCAGGGCTTGCCCGCTTCCGGCTTGATCGCGAGCAGCTCGATCTCGAACACCAGCGCCTCGTTCGGACCGATCCGCGGCAGGGCGCCGGTCTCGCCGTAGGCCAGTTGCGGCGGGATCACCACCTTCCAGCGATCGCCCACGTGCATGCGCGGGATCACGTCCTGCCAGCCGCGGATCACCTTGTCGACGCTGAAGCTGACCGGCGCGCCATGCGCCCAGGTGCTGTCGAACTCGGTACCGTCGACCAGCATGCCGCGGTAGTTCACGGTGACGATGCTGCTGACCGTGGGATTGATCTTGCCGTCGCCCTGGCTCAACACCGCGTACTGGATGCCCGACGGCAGCTGCACCACGCCGGGCTGCTTGCGGTTGCGCGCCATGAACTCGGTACTCTTGCGCGCGTTGGCGACGGCGATCCGCTTGAACTCGGCCAGCGCCTCGGCGTGCATCTGCTGGTCGAGGCGCTGCAGCTGCAGGTGCATTTCCTGCATCGGGACGCTGGGATGGCGCTTGGCGTACGCATCCTGGATCGCCCGCACCAGCACGGGAATCTCCACGTCCGGCCGACCGTCGGCGAACTGGCTGCCGATCTGGTAGCCGATCGCGTACGACAGCTTGGCCTTGTCGGGCTTCAGCGGCGCAGCTGCCGCCCTGGCGCCGCTCTGCGCATGCGCCGCACCGCCCAGCACCAGCAGCATGCCGAACAGCCCGCCACGCAGATGTGTCATGCCTTTCTCCACCAATGCCTTCCCTATCGCGACCGTCTCGATCCCGCCGGGTCATCCTAAGCGGTTCGCCGGCTTCGTGCAGCGACGGCGTCTCGGCTTGAGAAACCCGGCGGCAACAAAGGTTCCCGCTGCTACCATCGCGGCTTCGCATCCATCGGGAGCCGCTCATGGCCTATCGCAACCTGGAAATCGGCAATCGCGGCGCGGTGCGCACGATCGTCGTCAACCGCCCCGACAAGCTCAATGCGCTCAACCGCGACACCCTCAACGAGCTGACCATCGCCTTCGCCCAGGCCGCGCAGGACGACGCCGTGCGCGTGGTGGTGCTGGCCGGCGCCGGCGAGAAGGCCTTCGTGGCCGGCGCCGACATCGCCGAGATGAACGGCTACACGCCGGTGCAGGCGCAGGGCTTCTCGCGCGCCGGCCAGCGCCTGATGACGTCGATCGAGCGGCTGGGCAAGCCGGTGATCGCGCGCATCCAGGGCTTCGCGCTGGGCGGCGGCATGGAGCTGGCGATGGCCTGCCACCTGCGCGTGGCCAGCGAGAAGGCGAGGTTCGGCCAGCCGGAAATCAACCTCGGCCTGATCCCCGGCTTCGGCGGCACCCAACGCCTGCTGCGCCTGGCCGGCCGCGGCGCCGCGCTGGAGCTGTGCCTGACCGGCACGCCGATCGGCGCGGCGCGCGCGTACGAACTGGGCATCGTCAACCGCGTGGTGGCGCCCGAAGCGCTCGACGAGGCGGTGAACGCGCTGGCCGACCAGCTCGCTGCCACCGCGCCGCTGGCCGCCGCCGGCATCCTCGACGCGGTGCTGCAAGGCGGCGAGACCGGCCTCGACCAAGGCCTGGAATTCGAGACGCAGGGCTTCGCCCTGGCGTTCTCCACTGAGGACATGCGCGAAGGCACCACGGCATTCCTGGAGAAGCGCAAGGCGGTGTTCAAGGGCGCCTGACCGCGTAGGAGCCCGCTGGCGGGCGATGCTCTTCGGCATGTCGGAAGGCATCGCCCGCCAGCGGGCTCCTACGTGCTACTCGTTGTCGGGCCCGCGGAACTTCATTTCGCCCGCGGTCACCGGCAGTTTCAGGCGGTTTTCCGGCGGCGCCAGCGGACAGACCACGTGCGGGGTGATCGCGCACGGCGGGTTCTCGGCCAGGTTGAAGTCAAGCAGCACCTTGCCGTCCTTCGGCGCCGCGGCGTACAGGAAGCGCGCGCCGCCGTAGGTCAGCTTGCCGGCCGTGCGGTCGCTGAACACGAAGAACAGCCGGCCGTCCTCGTCGATCGGCAACAGTTCGTAGGTATGGCCGCCGCGCCGGAACACCGCCTTGCCGACGACCGGCGTATCGCTCTCGGTGCCGGTGACGTAGGCGATCCTCAGCGCGTGCGGTTGCGCGAACGGCACCCAGTCCGCCTCGATCCGCCACGAGGGATCGATCGGGAAATAGTCGAAGCCGGGGAAGTGCGTGCGCAGCGGCGCAGCGTTGTCCTTCACCCGCAGGCCGCGTTGCGCGCCGTTCTCGATCACGTACAGGTAGCTGCTGCCGAAACCCACCCGGGTCGGCGGCCGACTGCCTTCACGGCCCTGGGCGTGCAGCACGTTGACAGGGGCCGCCGGCCGGCCGTCGACGGTGATGTCGTGGGTGTCGGGCAGCCGCAGGCTGACCTGCCCGTCCGTCGCCAGTTCCAGGGTGCCCAGGTGCGCGGGCGCATCGGGGACAGTGAAGCGGTTGTCGGCGGCGCTGCCCACGCTGTTCGCGCCGGGCAGCAGCCAGCCCGATGCGGTGAGCGCGAGATAGCCGTCCGCCTGCCTCAGCTGCTCGACGCGCTCGATACGCGCCTGCTCCACCGAGGCGGCGTAGTCCTCCGGTGCGGCGGCCGCGGCGGAAAACGCGGCCAGCAGGCCCAGCGCGGCTAGCGCACCCCAGTCAGCGATGCGAGCCACGATAGTTCTTCTCGCCGGCGGTGACGCGCAGGTCCAGCCGGTTCTCCGGCGGCGCCAGCGGGCAGGTGGCGAACGGAGTGAATGCGCACGGCGGGTTGTAGGCCTTGTTGAAGTCCAGCACCACCTTGCCGTCCTGCGGCGGGTCGACGTACAGGAAGCGCGCGGCACCGTAGGTTTCCTTGCCGCTGGTGCGATCGGCGAACACGACGAAGTACTGCGCATCGCCCGGCACCTCGATCACCGGCAGGATCTCGAAGCGCTTGCCGTCGCGGGTGAATTCCAGCTTGCCCGGCACCGGGTACTTGTCGATGGTGCCGATCACCGTGCCCATCTCCAGCGTCTCGCCCGGCTGCGCCGGCACCCATCTCGCCTCGATCCGCCACGACGGGTCGATCGGGAACGCATCGATGCCGAGGAAATGCTTGCGCGTCGGCGCTTCCGCATCCTTTACCCGCAGCCCCTTGCGGCCGTCGCGGTCGATCACGTAGAAGCTCGCGCTGCCGAAGGCCACCCTGGTCGGCGCGGCACCGGCGGCGTGCGCGTCGTCCACCAGCGCCGCTTCGGCGATGGCCTTGCCGTCGATGGTGGCGCCGCTGTCCTTGTCCAACGCGATGTGCAGGCCGCCGTCGGCGGCAAGCGTTAGCGTGCCCAGGTGCGCAGGGCCGGCGCCCAGCACGATGTCGTTGTCGGCCGCGCTGCCGATGCGGTTCGCACCCGGCTGCAGCCACTCCAGGCCGATCAGACTGAGCCAGCCGTCCGCTGCGGTGAGCCGCTCGAGCCGGCCGGCACGCCACTGCTCCACACTTTGCCTGTAGTTGTCGAGGTTGGCGGCTTGCACGGTAGCGACTCCCAAAATGGCGGCGACGACAAACAGGCTGGTACGTATCATCGATATCTCCAGCAAAACTTTCCGAAGGCGCGTCAACGGCCGCGCATGAACAACCTGTCCAGCTCGGCAAGGCCGAGCTGGACCCAGGTCGGACGCCCATGATTGCATTGCCCGGAGCGTTCGGTCGCCTCCATCTCGCGCAGCAGTGCATTCATCTCGGGAAGGGTCAGGCGGCGCCCCGCGCGCACGGAACCGTGGCAGGCCATGGTGGAGAGCAATTCGTTCTCCAGCTCCTGCAGGCGGCGCGAGCTGCCGTGCTGGGCCAGTTCGGACAACACGTCGCGGCTGAGCTGGCCCACGTCGGCGCCTTCCAGCAGCGCCGGGATGCGCCGCACCACGATCGTCGCCGGACCGCTGCGCGACAGTTCCAGGCCCCATTCGGCCAGCGCCTCGGCATGTTCCTCGGCGGCCGCCGCCTCCTTCGCGCTGACCGCGATGGAGAGCGGCACCAGCAGCATCTGCGAGCGCAGGTTGCTGCAGGCGCGGCCGGACTTCAGCTTCTCGTAGGTGATCCGCTCGTGCGCCGCGTGCATGTCCACCAGCACCAGGCCGTGCGCATTCTCGGCCAGCACGTAGATGCTCTTGAGCTGCGCGATCGCGTAGCCCAGCGGCGGCGCCTCGCCCTCCTCCGCGGCCGGCATCGGCGCGACAGCGACGGGCGGCGACGGCGCGCCGAGCAGCGCGGCGTATTCGGCCATCGGGCTCTCGCGCGTGCCCAGGCTGAGCCTGCTCTGGCTGAACTGGCCGGACCAGCTCGCCGGAGCGGACGACGCGTACGCATGACCGGCAGCCGGCGAGGTTTCCGGCGCCGGCGGCGTGCCCAGCCCCGCGCGCGTCTGCGCCAGCGCCTCGTGCAGGGTGCGGAACAGGAAGTCGTGCACTAGCCGCTGCTCGCGAAAGCGCACCTCGTGCTTGGCCGGATGCACGTTCACGTCGACGCCGGCCGGGTCGAGCTCCAGGTACAGCACGAAGGCCGGATGGCGGCCATGGAACAGCACGTCGGCGTACGCCTGGCGCACCGCGTGCGCGACGATGCGATCGCGCACCAGCCGGCCGTTGACGTAGAAGTACTGCGCGTCGGCCTGTGCCCGCGACGCCGTCGGCAGGCCGACCCAGCCGGACAGGTGCAGCCCGGCCGCTGCGTGGTCGATGCGCAGGCTCTGCGCCGGGAAATCCTCGCCGAGCACCTCGGCCACCCGCTGCAACTGCGCCTGCTCGTCCCGCGCGGCCTTCCAGACGCGCACCGGCTTGCCGTTGTGGCCGAGCCGGAACTCCACCGAGCTGCGCGCCAGCGCCAGCGACTTCAGCAGGTCGTCGATGTGCGCGAACTCGGTGCGCTCGGCGCGCATGAACTTCTTGCGCGCCGGCACGTTGTAGAACAGGTCGCGCACCTCGACGCTGCTGCCCGGCGGATGCTGCGCCGGACGCGCCGCGTGCAGCCGGCCGCCATCGACCTCGATGCGGAACGCGCCATCCTCGCCGCGCACGCGCGAGACGAGCGCGAAGCGCGACACCGACGACATCGAGGCCAGCGCCTCGCCGCGGAAACCCATGCTGGCGACGTGCTCCAGGTCGTCGAAGCTGCCGATCTTGCTGGTGGCGTGCGCAGCCACCGCCAGCGGCAACTCGTCGGCATGGATGCCGCCGCCGTCGTCGCGCACGCGGATCAGCCGCGCCCCGCCGGCCTCGATGTCCACCTCGATGCGCGTGGCGCCGGCATCGAGGCTGTTCTCGACCAGTTCCTTGACCACCGAGGACGGCCGGTCGATGACTTCGCCGGCAGCGATCTGGTTGATGAGTTCGGGGGAAAGCGGACGGATGACTGCCATCCGCCAACTTTAGCAGCGAACGCGGGCCATGCCGCGGGCGGCGGTCAGCCGGCAGGGATGGTCAGCGTGGTGCCGGCGCGGACCGTGTTGCTGTTGATCTGGTTCGCGCTCTTCAGCGCGCTGACGCTGACGCCATACTGCCGCGCGATGCTGCCCAGGCTTTCGCCGCGGCCGACCTTGTGCACGTCGCGCGCGGGCGACCCGGCGCGCTGCGCGACATCCTCCGCAGCGCCCGCATCGTCGCGGGACGCCAGCCTGACGCCGCTGCGGCGGGCAGCCTCGGCGGCAAACCAGGTACCCGGCGGCGGGGTGGATTCGAAGTAGTTCTTCACGCCGTCCATCACCGCCTCGGCCAGCTTCCTCTGGTGCGTCGGATCGCGCAGCTTGCGCTCCTCGGCCGGATTGCTGATGAACGCGGTCTCGACCAGGATCGACGGCACGTCGGGCGAGCGCAGCACCACGAAGTTCGCGCGCTCGACATAGCCGCGGTGGGTCGGCCCCAGCTGGCCCAGCGCCTTGAGCACGTTGCCGGCGACCACGTCGCTGGCCTGCATCGCCCAGCCCTGCTGCAGGTCCAGCAGCACCTTGGCCAGGCTGTCGTCCTTGTCGTCCAGCGTGGTGCCGCCGATCAGGTCGGCGCGGTTCTCGCGGTCGGCCAGCCAGCGCGCGGCCTCGCTGGTCTTGCCGCGCGGCGACAGCACCCAGACCGACGAGCCGCGGGCGTCGTCGTTGACGAAGGAGTCGGCGTGGATCGACACGAACAGGTCGGCGTTGTGCTCGCGGGCGATCTGGTAGCGCCGTTTCAGCGGAATGAAGTAGTCGCTGTCGCGGGTCAGCACCGCCTTCATGCCGGGCTGGCGATTGATCTCCGCCGCCAGGTTGCGGGCCACCGACAGCGTGACGTTCTTCTCGAGGGTGCCGCCGGGGCCGTGCGCGCCCTGGTCCTTGCCGCCGTGGCCGGCATCGATCGCCACCACCACCTGGCGCTGGCCGTTGAGCATCGCCGCCGCCTGCTCGGCCGCCACGCGGCGGCTGTGCGTCGGGTTGCTGTACTGCGGAACCGGTGCCGCGACCGCTGCGGAAACGGCCGCAGGCGCCGGTGGAGCAGCCTTGTCGGCAGCCTTGGGCGCGGCCTCCGCGACAGCGGCCGTGGCACCGTCGTTGCCGGGGTACAGATCCAGCACCAACCGGTAGTCCGAACCGCTGGCCGGCTTCAGCACGAAGCTTTTCAGCTTGCTGGCGGGGGCGACCTGCGCGGTCAGCTGCAGGCTGTCGCCGATGCGGGCATGGCTCATGCCGCGGAACAGGCCCTGCGCGGCCGGACTGGAGAAATCACGGGCGGCACGGCTGCCGGGCAGGTCGACCACCACCTGGCCATCCTTCCGGTCGACCGTGTAGCGGAGCGGGCCGGTGGCATCGAGTACCACGCGGGTGTATTCGGGGCCAGCCCAGACCCGGGCGCCTTTCACGTCGGCGGCGCGCAGCGCGCAGAGCGGCAGCGCCGCCATGATCGCGACGACGACAACCCCACCCCAGTTGTTCAGGCAGCCCCTCATGGGCCGCATTGAAACGCAGCGCTGCATGGAATGCAAGAGGGTTTTCCCTTGAATATCCATGACCTGCAAGCTATTTGTCAGGTCGTGTCAAGTTACAGGCCACCGGCCGCATCTCTCCGGCAGTTCCTCGCCGGCACCGTCGGATCGACAATTTCCAAAGAAAATCAGCACTTAGCCAGGCGCGCCAGCAAGCGCTCGCCACGGCCGGTGAACGCCCGCCAGGCGGCCTGCCGGCCCGCGCCGGCATAGTCGAGCTGCAGTTCGAGATCCGCCGCCGGCAGCGCGCCTGTACCGCGCTCGGGCCACTCCACCAGCACCAGCGCGGCCGGGTCGGCCAGCGCATCCAGGCCCAGCCACTCCAGTTCGCCGGGATCGGCGATCCGGTACAGGTCCAGGTGCCAGGCCGGCCGGTCGCGCGTCGCATAACCCTCGATCAGGCTGTAGGTCGGGCTCTTGACCCGCTCGCCCACCCCCATGGCCGTCAGCAGGGCGCGGGCGAAGCTGGTCTTGCCGGCACCCAGCGGGCCGTGCAGGTAGAGCACCAGGCCAGCGTCCAGCGCCTGTGCCAGACGCGCGGCCAGCGCGGCGGTGGCGGCCTCGTCGGGCAGCGGCCACGGTCCCTCGGCTTGCTCAGTCATGCCCGAACCCGCTTTCCGCCAAGCCATTGCCCAAGGCCCGCAGCGGGGCCAGCAGGTCGCCGGCCAGCATGCCGCGTTCGCCCTGCCGCGCGGCGCAATCGCCGGCGCGCGCGTGCAGGCCCACGCCGAGGCAGGCAGCCTGCCATGCGCTGCAACCTTGCGCCAGCAAGGCAGCCACGACGCCGGTGAGCAGGTCGCCCATGCCACCCGAGGCCATGCCTGGGTTGCCCCACGGACAGACGTCCAGACGTCCATCCGGATCGGCGATCAGGCTGCCGGCGCCTTTCAGCACGACGACCGCGCCATGCCTGAGCGCCAGTTCGCGTGCCGCGGCGAAACGATCCTGCTCCACGGCGGCGGTGGCCACCCCGAGCAGCCGCGCCGCCTCGCCCGGGTGCGGCGTCAGCACGGTCGGCGCGCCGAATCGGCGCGGCTCGCGGGCGAGCAGGTTCAGGCCGTCCGCGTCGAGCACCAACGGCTTGCCCGCATCCAGTGCGGTGAGCCACAGCGCATGGCCCCAGGCGGCCTGCCCCAGGCCCGGCCCCAGCGCCAGCACGCTGGCGCGTTCGAGCAGCGGGGCCAGCGACTGCGGCCCGTCCACCTCATGCGCCATCAATTCCGGCCGCGCCGCATTCAGCGCAGACACATGCGCGGCGCGCGTCGCTACGCTGACCAGGCCGGCACCGGCGCGCAGCGCCGACTCGCCGGCCAGGCGCACCGCGCCGGCCATGCCGTGCTCGCCGCCGATCACCAGCACGTGGCCGTAGTTGCCCTTGTTCGCATAGCGGGCGCGCGGCGGCAACGCCTCGGCGGCCAGCAGTTGCGCGTCGGGCGACGCGCCGGCGTAGACGCTGTCGGGCACGCCCAGCGTGGCCAGCTCGACCGCGCCGGCCTGGTCGACCGCGCGGCCGGTGTACAGCCCGCGCTTGCCGGCGATGAAGGTGACGGTGGCGTCCGCGCGGATCGCCGCGCCGGGGCAGCTGCCGCTGTCCGTATTCAGCCCGCTGGGCACGTCCAGCGCCAGCACCGGACGGCCGCTGCCGTTGATCGCCTCGATCAGCTGCGCCGCCGCCGGTTCGGGAGCACGGTTGAGGCCGATGCCGTACAGCGCGTCCACGTGCAGCTCGGCTTCGGGCAACACACTTTGCGCGTCCCACAAGCGTATCCGGCCGCCGCCCGCTTCCCACGCCGCGCGCGCCGCGGCGGCATCGCCGTGCGAGGCGCCGGTCAGCGCCACCAGCTCGACCTGCAGGCCCGCCTCGCGCGCCAGCACGCCAAGCAGGAAACCGTCGCCGCCGTTGTTGCCGGGGCCGCCGTGGATGCAGACCTGCCGCACTTGCGGCCAGCGCCGGCGCAGGCTGTTCAGGGCGGCAAGGGCGGCGCGGCGCATCAGCTCGGGACCGGAAATGCCCAGCGCCGCCAGCGCGGCGCGCTCCATCGCGCGCAACTGCCCGACGGTATGGAGATGGCGGCTGTACGGGTGGACTGGCATGCGCGGATTATAGGCATGCGCCACGCCTACAATAGGCCGATGTCCAGCACCGAGATCCACCCTCCCGATTACGCCACCCTCGCCCGTGACATCAAGCGCTGGGCGATCGAGCTGGGCTTCGCCGAGGCCGGCATCAGCGGCACCGGACTGGGCGAGGACGAACAGCACCTGCTGCGCTGGCTCGAGCACGGCCATCACGGCGAGATGGAATACATGGCCCGCCACGGCACCCGGCGCAGCCGCCCGGCCGAGCTGGAGCCGGGCACGCAGCGGGTGATCTCGGTGCGCATGGACTACATCCCGCCTGGTACCGCGAACGCCTGGGAGGTACTCGGCGACGCCGAGGCCGGCTACGTGTCGCGCTACGCGCTGGGGCGCGACTACCACAAGCTGATGCGCGGCCGCCTGCAGAAGCTGGCCGAGCGCATCCACGGCGTGGTCGGCGACTTCGGCTACCGCGCCTACGTGGACTCCGCGCCGGTGCTGGAGAAGGCACTGGCGCGCAACGCCGGGCTGGGCTGGATCGGCAAGCACACCGTGCTGATCAACCGCCATGCTGGCTCGTACTTCTTCCTCGGCGAGCTGTACACCGACCTGCCGCTGCCGGTGGATGCGCCCGCCACGGCGCACTGCGGCAGCTGCACGCGCTGCATCGAGGTGTGCCCGACCCAGGCGATCCTGGGGCCGTACCGGCTCGACGCCAAGCGCTGCATTTCCTACCTCACGATCGAGCTGAAGGGCAGCATTCCGGAAGAGCTGCGCACGCCGATGGGCAACCGCATCTTCGGCTGCGACGATTGCCAGCTGGTATGCCCGTGGAACAAGTTCGCGCAGGCCACCGCCGAGCCGGATTTCGCGCCGCGGCACAGCCTGGACGGGGCGAAGCTGGTCGAGCTGTTCGGCTGGAGCGAGGAAGAATTCCTCAGGCGCACCGAGGGCATGGCGATCCGCCGCACCGGCTACGCGGGCTGGCTGCGCAACATCGCGGTGGCGCTGGGCAATGCGCCGAGGTCGGCGGCGGCGATCGAGGCGCTCAACGCCCGCGCCGACCACCCTTCGGCGGTCGTGCGCGAGCACGTCGC
Organism: Rhodanobacter sp. FW101-FHT13A11; assembly: GCF_058790335.1. Lineage (NCBI taxonomy): Bacteria > Pseudomonadati > Pseudomonadota > Gammaproteobacteria > Lysobacterales > Rhodanobacteraceae > Rhodanobacter > Rhodanobacter sp. FW101-FHT13A11. Next base: position 54,133 of record NZ_JBYTCN010000010.1, read on the forward strand.
GTGGGCGCTGGCGAAGCAGCGCGGCTGAGAGTCCGTTCGAAGGCCTCAGGCCGCGGCCATCTGCTTCGGGATGGAATGGTTGGTGTGGCTGATGCGGTTGCCCGGACCCGGTGCGATGTAGACACAGGTGGGCTGGTACTGCTCCAGCTCCGCCTCGCTCAGCTGCACGAACGCGGCAATGATGATGATGTCGCCCGCCTGCGCGCTGCGCGCGGCGCTGCCGTTGACCGAGATGATGCCGGAACCTTCCTCGGCGCGCAGCGCGTAGGTGACGAAGCGCTGGCCGCTGTTGACGTTCCAGGCGTGGATCTGCTCGTACTCGCGGATGCCCGAGGCATCCAGCAGCAGACCGTCGATCGCGATCGAGCCTTCGTAGTGCAGCTCGGCGTGGGTCACCGTGGCGCGGTGGATCTTGGCCTTGAGCATGTTCAGGTGCATGACGTTACTTTCCGGCAGGGACAGCCTGCAAAGTCGGCGATTATCGAACCGATGACATTGCACCGCAACATCGACGGTACCACGCCCCGATATGCGGGCGGCTCAGTCGAACAGCAAGTTGTCGATCAGGCGGGTGCCGCCAAGGCGCGCCGCGACCAGCGCCACCAGCCCCTCGCGCTCGCCGTCGGCCGGTTCGGCCAGGTCCTCGACGCGGCGGATCGCCACATAGTCGGGCACGAAACCCGCCCGCGCCAGACGCGCCGCGGCGGTCTGCTCGACCGCCTGCCACGGGTGGCCCTGCGCCAGCAGCCCGCGCATCTTCTGCAGGGTATCGTGGATCAGCGGAGCGCGCGCGCGCTCCTCGGCGCTCAGGTACTGGTTGCGCGAGCTCAGCGCCAGGCCGTCGGCGGCGCGCAGGATCGGCGCCGCCACCACCTTCACCGGCAACCCGAGGTCGCGCACCATCCGCTCGACCACCTTGAGCTGCTGGAAATCCTTCTGGCCGAACACCGCCACGTCCGGCTGCACCAGGTTGAACAGCTTGCACACCACCGTGGCCATGCCGTCGAAATGCCCGGGCCGATGCGCACCCTCCAGCGTGTCGGTGATCTGCGGCACGCGCACGCTGACGCTGTGTTCGGGGCCGAACGGATACATCGTGGCCACGTCCGGCGCGAACAGCAGGTCGCAATCCTGCTCCGCCAGCGCCGCCTGGTCCTGCGGCAGGGTGCGCGGATAGCGGTCGTAATCCTCGTTCGGGCCGAACTGGGTGGGGTTGACGAACACGCTGGCGACCACCCGCTCGGTGCGCGCCCGCGCCAGCCGGATCAGCGACTGGTGGCCGGCGTGCAGGTTGCCCATGGTCGGCACGAAGCCCACCGTCTGGCCCTTCTCGCGCCAGCCGCGGATCGCGGCGCGCAGGGAGGGGGCGTCTTGTACGGTCTGCATGCGGCGGGCTCGCTGGTCAGTTGAAGCAGTGCTCGGGGGCCGGAAACGCGCCGCTGCGCACGTCTGCGGCATACGCGGCGATCGCCGCGGCGACAGAATCGCGCCCGGCCAGGAAATCCTTGCTGAACTTCGGCCGCTTGCCCGGGGTGATGCCGAGCAGGTCGTGGATCACCAGCACCTGGCCGTCGCAATGCGGGCCGGCGCCGATGCCGATCACCGGGATCTGCAGCGCCGCGGTCACCCGCCGGCCCAGTTCCACCGGCACGCCCTCCATCACCAGCAGGTCGGCGCCGGCCGCCTGCACCGCCAGCGCCTCGGCCAGCACGCGGTCGGCAGCCTCCTGCTCGCGGCCCTGGATCTTGAAGCCGCCGAACTTGTGCACCGACTGCGGGGTGAGGCCCAGGTGCGCGCAAACCGGGATCGCGCGCGCGGTGAGCGCGGCGATCGCCTCCAGGATGTGCGGCGCGGCGCCCTCGATCTTCACCATCGCCGCGCCGGCCTCGCCGACCAGCCGCGCGCCCGCTTCCAGTGCGTGCGCCACGTCGCGGTCGGCCATGAACGGCAGGTCCGTCACCAGCAAGGTGGCCGACAGCCCGCGCGCCACCGCGGCGGTGTGGTAGACCATATGTTCCAGCGTCACCGGCAGCGTGCTGCCGTGCCCCTGCACCACCATGCCCAGCGAATCGCCGACCAGCGCGATGTCGACGCCGGCCGCCTCCAGCTGCCAGGCGAAGCTGGCGTCGTAGGCGGTGAGCATGACGATGCGCTGTCCCTGCGCCTTCATCGCGCGCAAAGCGGGTACGGTCACTGGCTTGCGCTCGGGAGCACTGGCGTTCTGCACGTACACGGCAATTCCTGAAAGTGGGGGAGACCGCCGATTATCCGGCGCGGCAACGCAAGGGCTCAAGCCACTCGTTCGCAGCCTGTCTGGTCGAGCCGTGACAGCAGCTCGGCCACCATGCCCTGCCCGGGCAGGTGCAGCGTGGGCGCAATATCGTGCAGCGGCAACAGCACGAACGCGCGTTCGGCCATGCGCGGGTGCGGCAGGCTCAGCCGCGCGTCGTGCAGCTGCACGCCATCGACGTGCAGCAGATCCAGGTCCAGCGTGCGCGGCCCGTTGCGCTCGGCGCGCACGCGGCCGGCGCGCTGCTCGATCGCCAGCAGGGCATCCAGCAGGGCGTGCGGCGACAACGCGGTATCCAGCTCCGCCGCCGCATTGACGAACGGCGGCTGCTCCGTCACGCCCCACGGCGGCGTGAGGTACAGGCGCGAGTGCTGCAGCAGGCGGGTTTGCGGCAGCCGCGACAGCTCGTCCAGCGCATCGAGCAATTGCTGCCGCGGGTTGCCGAGGTTGCTGCCCAGGGCGACGTAGGCCAGGGTCACGCGGAGCCCGACTTGTTACCCGACCGGCGTCGGCGCCGGCGCGGGCGCGGCGGCTTGGTAACTGCCGGTACCACGGCATGGTGCTCGACGGCCCCGCCGCCGGCCGGCAGCGCCGCCGCCAGCACGTCCGGCGGCAATTGCTGCGCATGCGCCCACCACCGCCCCAGTTCGCGCAGCGCCGGCGATTCGTCCGCGCGCAGCAGCAGGAAGTCGAACGCGGCGCGGAAGCGCGGGTGCGCCATTAGGCGGAACACGCGCTTGCGCTGGACCTGCTCGAAGCGCGGCTGCAGCGACCAGATCTCTTCCATGGTGAAGGTGAACCGGCGCGGGATCGCCACCCGTTGGCACTGCTCGCCGACCACCTGCGCGGCGGCGCGCGACCACGCCTCGTTGCCTTCGACGCCGCGGCCGATCAGCTGTTGCGCCACGTCGCGCACCTCGCCCCACAGCAGCACCGCGAACAGGAATGCCGGGGTCACCGACTTGCCTTCGGCGATCCGCGCGTCGGTGTTCGCCAGGCCCTGCTCGATCAGCGAGCGCAGCGCCTCGTCGCCGCGCCGGAGCGCGCGCGCGGTGGCCGGGAACAGGAATTTCAGCAGGCCGCTCTGTTCCAGCATGCGGAAACTCTTCAGGCCGTTGCCGGCCAGGAACATCTTCAGCGACTCGTCGAACAGCCGCGCCGGCGCGGCGTCGGCCAGCAACGGCCCGAGCGTCTCGAACGGCGCCATCGCGGCGGCATCGATGCTCATGCCGAGCTTGGCCGCCAGCCGCGCGGCGCGCAGCATGCGCACCGGGTCCTCGTGGTAGCGGGTGTCGGGATCGCCGATCAGACGCAGTACGCGGTCCTCGAGGTCGCGCATGCCGCCGACGTAGTCGCGTACCGAGAAATCGCTGATGTCGTAGTACATCGCGTTGACGCGGAAGTCGCGGCGCACCGCGTCCTCCTCGATGCTGCCCCAGATGTTGTCGCGCACGATGCGGCCGTCGACGATGTGGCGATCGCCCTCGCCGCCCTCCTCGCCGGTACCGCGGAAGGTGGCCACCTCGATGATCTCCGGGCCGAACACCACGTGCGCCAGCCGGAAGCGGCGGCCGATCAGGCGGCAGTTGCGGAACAGCTTCTTCACCTCGTCCGGGGTGGCGTCGGTGGCGACGTCGAAGTCCTTCGGCCGCAGCCCCAGCAGCAGGTCGCGCACCGCGCCGCCGACCAGATAGGCCGCGTAGCCGGCCTCGTTCAGGCGGTACAGCACACGCAGCGCCGCCTTGCTGATGTTCTTGCGCGAGATGACGTGCTGGTCGCGCGGAATGATCCGCAGCGCCAGCGTGGGGTCGGTCCTTGATTCGGGATTCAAGCGGTCGGGATCCTGGCAGGGCGGCTGCCCCTTCGGTTGCAATATATCGCGGTGCGCAGCGCCGCGAATCGTCCCGGGGCGCGGGGCGCTGGCGCCGGCAGGGCGTGTTTCCGACCGGCGCAGGACGATGCATGCCAAGCATTGCCGGGTGAAACAATTCCGCTATACTAGCGCGCCTCGCAACATAACGCTCCCTTCGTCTAGTGGCCTAGGACACCGCCCTCTCAAGGCGGGAACACGAGTTCGAACCTCGTAGGGAGCGCCATTTGTTTGTGCAATCGTCCATGATTGCCGCTATCCGGAAGAGACTCTACAACCCACGGTGCTTGGCCGTTGGCTAGACTAAAGGCGGCCATCCATGGCCGCACTCTTCACAAGAGCCCTCCGACCGCATCTCTTACAGCCGAATTGCCTCCATGACCTTTGTCGTCATCGACAACTGCATCAAGTGCAAGTACACCGATTGCGTCGAGGTCTGCCCGGTCGACGCGTTCCATGAGGGTCCGAACTTCCTGGCGATCGATCCGGACGAGTGCATCGACTGCACGCTGTGCGAACCGGAGTGCCCGATCAACGCGATCTATCCGGAAGACGACGTGCCGGCCGGCCAGGAGGAGTTTGTGGCGCTGAACGCCGAGCTGGCCAAGAGCTGGCCGGTGATCACCGAGCGCAAGGACGCCCTGCCCGATGCCAAGGAGTGGGAAGGCAAGCCGGACAAGCTCGGGCTGCTGCAGCGCTGAGCCCGCCCCGCAAGCAAAAACGCCGCCCTCCGGGGCGGCGTTTTTCGTCGTGCCGAGTGCGGGGATCAGCCGCCCAGGCGCGACTTCAACGTATCGATCACCTTGGCTACCGCCGCGGCGTTGCCTTCGGCGCGCACTTCGCTGGCCTTCTCGCCGCTGCTGCCGACATTGACCACCACCTGGTGCGAACCGGCACCCGGCGCCGGGGCGGCACCGCCCTTGTCGCGACCGAACATGCGGCCGAAGAATCCCTTCTTCTTCTGCTGTGCCACTGCATCGGAAACGTTCAGCGTGTAGCTGTGCGCGGCATCGTCGTGACCGACCAGCTGCCCCAGGTTGCCCCCTTCCAGCGCCTGGCCGACCCGGCGATAGGCGTTGTCGACGTTGTCGGCCAGCACGAAGCCGTCGGAGATCTGGCCACCGGCCGAGCCCACGCGCGCCGTGGCACCGTTGGCGGTCGGCACGTTCGCACCCGGCGGCGGGATCGACAGCGCCTCGGTGGTCGACGGCCGGTCGAGGCCCGGCGGGATCTCCAGCGGCGATTCCTGCAGGGCGGTGTCCCAGGCCTTGTGCGAGCGGAACGCACCGCAGCCGGAAAGCAGCAGGCCGCTGAGGGCCAGGGCCGGCAGGGCCACGAGGAGCGAGCTTTTCTTCATGTAGTCAGATTCCGTGAGTAAGGCAGGCAACCGTCAACCGGCCGCAGTCGCCTAGGATGCCAGACTGGACAGCGCTTGGTGCAATCGGGCGCGTTCCGGGCCGTCGTTCAGTTCCACCAGCGGCAACCTCGGCAGGGCCAGCCCCAGCCCCAGCGCCGGCAGGCCCGCCTTCACCGCGATCGGGTTCGGAGCGCAGTTCAACGCCTGCAGCAGCGGCTCGAGCGCGCCATGGCAGCGTGCCGTCGCCGCCCGGTCGCCGGCGGCCGCCGCGTCGCACAGGGCGCGGAATGCCCGCGGCACCAGGTTCGCCACCACCGAGATGGTGCCGGCCGCCCCGGCCAGCATCGCCTCGCCAGCGCTGCCGTCGTCGCCGGACAGATAGACGAAATCCTCGCGCACAAGTTCCGCCAGCGCCGAAATCCGCTCGCGATCGGCGCGCGCCTCCTTGATTCCCGCGATCGCCGGATGGTCGCGCAGGCCGGCCACGGTTTCCGGCAGCAGGTCGCAGCCGGTGCGGGTCGGCACGTTGTAGAGCAGCACCGGCAGGCCACCGTGCTCGGCCACCTCGAGGAAATGCCGGCGCAGGCCTTCCTGGGTGGGGCGCACGTAGTACGGCGTCACCACCAGCGCCGCGTCGGCGCCCAGCGCCTGCGCGCGGCGGGTCAGCGCGACCGTCTTGGCGGTGCCCGCCTCGCCGGTGCCGGCGATCACCGGCACCCGTCCGGCCACATGCTCGAGCGCGAACGCCAGCAGCCGGTCGAACTCGTCATGCTCCAGCATGTGCGCTTCGCCGGTGGAGCCGGCCACCACCAGCGCCTGCGTGCCGCCGGCCAGCTGATGGTCGAGCAGCCGGCCGAACGCGGCCAGGTCGAGCGCGCCGTCGGCCGCGAACGGGGTGGCCAGCGCGCAGATGCTTCCGCGAATGTTCAAGACTCGATTCCGCTACAAGGCAAGACTCGCATGTTACTTGCCGCCTCGCGAGGCGGGCAAGTAAGCTCGACCGGTGTAGTCTCACGCTTCCGCATCGTGCGGACGACCGTCGCCCACAGGCCTGCCCTCTTGAAATCCTCCACCGTCCCACCGCGCTCGGGCAACGACAACCAGTTGCTGATCCAGGCGCTTACCACGGCAGGCAAGTCGCCACTGCTGGCGCTGGCCAAGCGGATCGCCGACGCCGGCTGCAACCTTTCCGAATCGCGCGTATCCACGATCGGCACCGAGACCTCGCTGATGCTGCTGGCCAGCGGCGCCTGGGACGCGCTGGCCAAGCTGGAAACCGCGCTGACCAAGCTGGCCCGGGACGAGAGCCTGCGGCTGGTGCATTACCGCACCAGTCCGCGCGCGAACAGTTCGCACCTGCTGCCCTACCTGGTGGAAGTGGTGGCCGCCGACCGACCCGGCATCGTGGCGCGCATCGTGGAATTCTTCAGTCAGCACGGCATCAGCGTGGAACAGCTGAACTCGACCCGCTACCAGGCGATGCAGACCGGGGCGGACATGTTCCAGGCCCAGTTCACCATCGGCATTCCGGCGGAAATCCACATCGCCGCGCTGCGCGACGACTTCCTGGAACTGTGCGACGGGCTGAACCTCGACGCGATCATGGACCCGGTCAAGTTCTGAGCGCAGCAGTCTTTCGAGCATCGCGCGATCGCGCGTTCCTGACAAGGACTGTCCTGCGCCGCCTCGCCCGCGCTAGTCTGTAGCCGAGTACCGCCAGAGGGACGTTGCATTGCAACCAGCGCGTCGATTCACGCCGATCGCCACGGGCGCATCAAGGCGCTTCGCCGGCCTCGCCGTCGCTTCTCCGGCCCGGGACGCCCCGCTCAGCTCCCTTTCCATCTTCCATCGCGGCACGGCATCGCCGTGCAGGACTCTCCATGCCTGATATCGGCAAGAAACTGCCCCCGCTGACGGGCGCCACCGGCGACGGCGGCGAACTCGGGCTCGCCAGCCTCAAGGGCCAGTGGATCGTGGTGTATTTCTACCCGAAGGACAGCACCCCCGGTTGCACCAGCGAGGCGAAGGATTTCCGCGATCTCTACCCCGCCTTCCGCAAGCGCCACGCGCAGATCGTCGGCGTGTCGCGCGATTCGCGGAAATCGCACGCCAACTTCGCCGCGAAGCAGGAACTGCCGTTCCCGCTGGTATCCGATCCCGACGAGACCTGGTGCCGCGCGTTCGACGTGATCCACGAGAAGGTGCTGTACGGCAAGCGCCACATGGGCATCGTGCGCAGCACCTTCCTGATCGACCCCGACGGCAAGCTGGCGCGCGAATGGCGCGGCGTGAAGGTGCCCGGACACGCCCAGGCCGTGCTCGACGCCATTCCCGCCCGTTGACCGTCACCCCATCCATGGCAACCGCCTGCAGGCTCCCTCCACCCACCAGCGAGGACACTTCCGCATGACCGGAAGCAAGCGCATCTACGCTCTCGACACCAACGTCCTGCTGCATGACCCGACCTCGCTGTTCCGCTTCGAGGAACACGACGTCTTTATCCCGATGACCGTACTGGAGGAGCTGGACGAAAAGAAGAAAGGTGCCTCGGAGGTCTCGCGCAACGGCCGCCAGGCCAGCCGCTTCCTCAACGAACTGATCGAGCGCGGCAAGCAGCACGACCTCGCCGACGGCCTGGAACTGAGCAACCCGCAGGGCGTCAAGCTCAAGCGCGGCACCTCGGTCGGCCGGCTGTATTTCCAGCACCGCACCAGCAGCAACGGCCATGCCAAGGCGGACAACCAGATCCTGGCGGCGGTGATCGAGCTGCGCGACCAGAACCCAGGCCGCGACGTCATCCTGGTCACCAAGGACATCAATCTCAGGATCAAGGCCAGCATCAACGGGCTGGTCGCCGAGGATTACGAGAACGACCGCGCGCTGGACGATTTCTCCCTGCTCTACACCGGTTCGACCGCCTTGCCGGAGGATTTCTGGGAGCTGCACCCGGAGGTGCGCTCGTGGACCGAGCGCGGCCGCACGTTCTACGAGGTGAAGCGGCGCGACGAGGAAACCTGGTACCCGAACGAATGCCTGTACCTGCCCGGCGAGAACGCGATCGAGCTGCGCGTGCTGCACCTCGACGAAGTCAGCGCCACGCTGGTGCTGCTGGACGACCACTCGCACGCCAACCACCACGTGTGGGGCATCGGCGCGCGCAACCGCGAGCAGAACTTCGCGCTCAACGCGCTGATGGATCCGGACATCGACTTCGTCACCCTGCTCGGCAACGCCGGCACCGGCAAGACCCTGCTCGCGCTGGCCGCCGGCCTGGCCCAGGTGATGGACCAGCAGCGCTACCGCGAGATCATCATGACCCGCGCCACCGTCTCCGTCGGCGAGGACATCGGCTTCCTGCCCGGCACCGAGGAAGAGAAGATGACGCCCTGGATGGGCGCCCTCACCGACAACCTCGAGGTGCTCGCCAACCCCGAGGACGGCGGCAGCTGGGGCCGCCAGGCCACCAACGACCTGCTCGCCTCGCGCATCAAGATCCGCTCGCTCAACTTCATGCGCGGGCGCACCTTCCTCAACCGCTACCTGATCATCGACGAGGCGCAGAACCTCACCCCGAAGCAGATGAAGACGCTGATCACCCGCGCCGGTCCCGGCACCAAGATCGTCTGCCTCGGCAACGTCGAGCAGATCGACACGCCCTACCTCACCGAGACCACTTCGGGCCTCACCTACGCGGTCGACCGCTTCAAGAACTGGGAGCATTCGGCGCACGTCACCCTGCGCCGCGGCGAACGTTCGCGACTGGCGGATTTCGCGGCGGAGGCGCTTTGACCGGAACGCGGAAAGGCGCCGAACCGGCGCCCGTGCCCTGCGCCCTCACCATCGCCGGCTCCGACTCCGGCGGTGGCGCGGGCATCCAGGCGGATCTGAAAACCTTCCATGCCCATGGCGTGCACGGGCTTTCCGTGATCACCGCGATCACTTCGCAGAACACCCGCGGCGTCGATGCCGTGCATGCGGTGCCGCGGGCTCACGTGCGCAGCCAGCTCGCCGCCGTATTCGACGATTTTCCGGTCGCCGCCGTGAAGACCGGCATGCTGGGCAGCGCTGCGGTCACCCGGCTGGTGGCGCACGAGATGGCCGCACGCAAGCCGGCGTGGCTGGTGGTCGACCCGGTAATGATCGCCACCAGCGGCGCCCGCCTGCTGGACGAGCAGGCCGTCGACATCCTGGCCGGCGAACTGATCCCGCTGGCCGACGTGCTCACCCCGAACCTGCCCGAGGCCGAGGCGCTGCTCGGCCGGCCGATCCGGACTCCGGCCGAGTGCGATGCCGCCGGCGCGGCCCTGCTCGGGCTCGGCGCCGCCGGCGTGCTGCTCAAGGGCGGCCATGCCGGCGGCGACGAGGTGGTGGACCGCTACTACGACGTGCGCGGCATGCTGGAACTGCGTCACCCGCGGCTGCCGCTGGAGGGCCACGGCACCGGCTGCACGCTGGCCGCGGCGATCGCTGCCGAACTCGCGCAGGGCCGTCCGCCGCGCTCGGCCGTGCGTCGTGCGGTAGCCTACGTGGATCGTGCCTTGCGGCGCAGCTACCAGCCCGGGGGCGGCGGCGTCCACGTGCTGCGGCACTGAACCCTCCGCCTGCTCCGCCACCCGAGCCACTCCCCGACGATGCTTTCCCGTCAGCTGAAAGACTTTGCCTACCGCCACCGGCTGCCGGCCAAGCGCACCATCGCCCTGCTGGCGCGCTCGCTACCGGCGCCGGCCCGCCGCCGGTTGCTCGCCCTGGCCGAACGCATCGCGTTCAGCGCCACCCCGCAATACCAGGGCGAAACGCTGCCGCCGATCTTCGACTACTGGTCGGGGCGCTTCCTGGCGCCTGATGCGCAGCGGCTCGGCATCGGTTCGCCGGAGGGCTTCTTCCTCGACCACGTGCGCCGCCGCGCGGCCGGCGAGCGCCGGCCCGTGCGCGTGCTCAGCGTGGGCACCGGCGCCTGCGGCATGGAGATCGAGCTGGCCGCCCGGCTGCAGGCCGACGGCATCGCGGCGCGGATCATCTGCCTCGACTTCAACCGCGCCCTGTTGCGCCGGGCCGAGGCCATGGCGCAGGAACGCGGCGTCGTCGCGGCGATGGCGTTCGAGGTGCGCGACTGCAACCTGCCGTTCGACCTGCCCGGGCAGGACGCGATCATCGTCAACCAGTGCTTCCACCACGTCACCGAGCTGGAGACGTTCTGCCGCTCGCTGCGCCGCTCGCTGGCGGCGCAGGGCGTGCTGCTCAGCTCCGACATCGTCGGACGCAACGGCCACCAGCTGTGGCCGGACGTGGAACGCGTGGTGCAGGAAGCGTGGGCGACGCTGCCGCCCGGCCGGCGCCACGACCGCCATTTCAACACGGCATCGGAGCGTTACCGCCCGATCAACCACGCCGCCTATTCGAACGAGGGCGTGCGTGCGCAGGACATCGTGGGCTGCCTGCTGGTGGAGTTCGATTTCGAGCTGTTCTTCAGTTTCGGCGGCGCCATCATGCCGTTCGTCGAGCGGCGGATCGGCTTCAACTTCGACCCGCAGCAGGCCGGCGACCGCGCCTGGATCGACCGCGTGCAGGCGCTGGATTCGGCTGCCCTCGCCACCGGCCGCTACCCCGCCGCCAACATGATCGCCGCGCTGCGCCACAAGGGCACGGTGACCCTGCCCGTGTTCGAACCGGTCAGCCCGCAGCGGCACGTCGAGCTGACCCGGCAACAGCAGGTGAAGGCAGGGGCTGCGGCGCGATAGCGGCGGCGGCCAAGCGAGTAGAATGCCTGACCGACAGTCATTCCACGGTTGCCCGCACCGATCATGATCCTCACCCCGCGCCTCGTCCTGCTGGCCCTGTTCGCCTTCTTCGCGCTGTGCGTGCTGCTGGTGCACCTGCGCGGCCGCGTGCGGCTGCGCTTCGACCGCCAGCTGGTCGACCACTCGGCGGTGTTCGCGCCGTACAACCTGCTGATGTACGCGTTCTCGGCGGTACCGGCCCGGCCCATCCTCGACCGCCGCGGCTTCCCGCAGTTGGACCTGCTGCAGGCGAACTGGCAGGCGATCCGCGACGAGGCGACGCACCTGTTCGACGAGGGCTACATCCGCGCCGCCGCAAAGAACAACGACGCCAGCTTCAACAGCTTCTTCAAGCAGGGCTGGAAGCGCTTCTACCTGAAGTGGTACGGCGAGCCGCTGGCCTCGGCGGAGGCGCTGTGCCCGCAGACGGTAGCCCTGCTGAATTCGATTCCCAGCGTGAAGGCGGCGATGTTCGCGCTGCTGCCGCCGGGCAGCAAGCTCAACCCGCACCGCGACCCGTTCGCCGGTTCGCTGCGCTACCACCTGGGCCTGATCACGCCGAACTCGCGGGGCTGCCGCATCTTCGTCGACGGCGAGGAGCACGCATGGGGCGACGGCAAGGACGTGGTGTTCGACGAGACCTACGTGCACTGGGCCGAGAACACCACCGAGCAGACCCGGGTGATCCTGTTCGCCGACGTGGAGCGCCCGCTGCGCACGCGCTGGATGAGCGCGATCAACCACCGGGTCGGCGCGTTCATGGGTCGCATCACCGCCTCGCCGAACACCGAAGGCGAAACGGAGAAGACCGGCTTCATCAACCGCCTGTTCGCGCTCAGCCAGCGCCGCAAGGGCGCCGCGCATGCGTGGAAGGCCGTGTTCAAGAGCCGGCACAAGAAGCTGTACAAGGCCGGCAAGTACGCCGGCATCCTGCTGCTGATCTGGCTGGTCTTCCTGGCGCCCTGGCCGATCTTCCGCTGAGCGGTCACGTTTCGCGGCAGCAACGTGTCCTGGCTGGGCCATCCCCCCGGAGCGTTCCATGGACCCGCAAACCGCCCTGTTCCAGCAACACCGCCAGCGCCTGTTCGGTCTGGCCTACCGCATGCTCGGCACGCCCGGCGACGCCGAGGACGTGCTGCACGATGCCTGGCTGCGCTGGCACGCACAGGACACCGACGCGCTGGACGATCCGGAGGCGTGGCTGGTCACGGTGACCACGCGCATCGCCCTGGACCGCCTGCGCCGCGCCAGGACCGAACGCGCGCACTACCCCGGTCCATGGCTGCCGGAGCCGCTGGCCGTGGACGCGGACCAACCCGGGACGCAACTGGAACGCGCCGAAAGCCTTACCCTCTCCTTCCTGCTGTTGCTGGAGCGGCTGAGTGCGGAGGAACGCGCCGCCTTCCTGCTGTACGAGGTATTCGACTACAGCCACGCCGAGGCCGCCGCGATCCTGGGCATTGCCGAGAATGCTTGCCGCCAGCGCGTGCACCGGGCCAAGGCGCGCCTGCGCGAAGGACGCCCGCGCTTCAGCGTGGATGCCATGGCACAGCGGCGCATGCTCGAGCGCTTCGTGGCCGCCATGGCGCAGCCCAGCATGGAGGCGCTGCGCGCGCTGTTCGCCGAGGATGCGATCCAGATCAGCGACGGCGGCGGCGTGGTCCGCGCCACCCTGCGGCCGCTGTACGGCGCGGAACGGCTGGCTCGCCTGTACCTGCAGATCGCCAACAATATCCACCTCTATGAACCGCGCTACGAATTGGTCACCCTCAACGGCGCACCGGCGTTGTTGATGTGGGCCGGCGGCACGCTGAGCTCGGTCATCTGGGTCGAATGCGATGGCGATCGCATCACGGCGATGCACGGGTTGCGCCACCCCGGCAAGCTGGCGCGCCTGCTGGCCGTCACGAAATCGGCGGGACCGGCGTCCTTGCATTGAACGGCCACTTCCGGCCGTCTTCGCAAAGGAGCCCCTATGTCCCGTTTTGCCTTTGAACGCCACTATCAGACCATGCAGCCGCTGGTCGCCCTCGGCAAGAACATCCGCGCCGCCAACCGGCTGGAACCGGCCCTGATCGAACTGGTGCTGATGCGCGTCTCGCAGATCAACGGCTGTGCCTACTGCATGGACATGCACAGCAAGGACGCCCGCGCCGCCGGCGAGACCGAGCAGCGCCTGTTCGTGCTGCCGGCCTGGCGCGAAACCGCCCTGTACAGCGAGCGCGAGCGCATCGCCCTGGCCTGGGCCGAGGAACTGACCGAGCTGACCTCGCACGAGGCGGTCTCCGACGCGCTTTACGCGCAGGCCCGTCAGCACTTCGACGAAGATGCACTGGTCGACCTGACCTTGCTGACCGGCGTGATCAACAGCTTCAACCGGCTCAACATCGCCGCGCGCACCATCGGCGGCAGCTACAAGGTCGGCCAGCACGGCTGACTGCTGCCGTACCGACCAGCCGCCTCTATCACCATTCCACCGGGCCGATGCGCCCGCTTCGCCCGCCTGCACCGCCGGCTGGACCGGCTTCGGCAGCTTCGAGGATTCCACCGGCATCTCGCCGGTGGATCTCGCTGATCCGCCAAGCCACGGAGCGTAGTGAGGCGGCATCGGCGGGCACGGCCGCTCCACAGGGACCGCGGCGACGGCGCAGCAGAAACACGAAAGCCGCGGGGCAACGCCACCGCGGCTCTGGCGCAACCCCGGGATGAGGTATCAGGCGCTGACGCGCTTGACGATGGCGTCGGCAAAACTCGCGGTGCTGCCCTTGCCGCCGAGGTCCGGCGTCACGCTGTCGCGGTCGTTGGTCATGGTGTCGCGGATCGCCTGGCGCAACCGGTCACCCTTGGCCACCATGTCCAGGTGGTCGAGCATATCGGCCGCGGCCAGCAGCAACGCGCACGGGTTGGCGATGCCCTTGCCGGCGATGTCCGGCGCCGAGCCGTGCACCGCCTCGAAGATCGCCGCGCCCTCGCCGATGTTGTCGCCCGGCGCCAGGCCGAGGCCGCCGACCAGGCCGGCGCACAGGTCCGACAGGATGTCGCCGAACAGGTTGGTGGTGACGATCACGTCGAACTGGTACGGATTCATCACCAGCTGCATGCAGGTGTTGTCCACGATCATCTCGTTGAACTCGATCTGCGGGTATTCCCTGGCGATCTCGCGCGCCACGTTGAGGAACAGGCCCGAGCTGGTCTTCAGGATGTTCGCCTTGTGCACCGCGGTGACCTTCTTGCGGCCCTTCTTCACCGCCAGCTCGAACGCATAGCGCACGATGCGGCTGCTGCCCTTGCGCGTGTTGCGCGCGACCGACTCGGCGACCTCGCCGTCGGCGGACAGGGTCTGCCCCTCGGAGCGGTAGGCGCCCTCGGTGTTCTCGCGCACGGTGATGATGTCGATGTTCTCGTAGCGCGACTTGGTGCCGGGGAAACTCACCGCCGGGCGCACGTTCGCGTACAGGTCGAAGTGGCGGCGCAAGGTCACGTTGACCGAGGTGAAGCCGCCGCCGATCGGCGTGGTCAGCGGGCCCTTCAGCGCGACCTTGTGCTCGGCGATCTTGTCCAGCGTGGCCTTGGGCAGCAGGTCGCCGTGCTTGTCCAGCGCGACCATGCCGGCATCGACGAAATCGTAGGTGAGGCCGCAGTCCAGCGCGTCGAGCACGCGCAGCGTGGCAGTCATGATCTCCGGGCCGATGCCATCGCCGGGGATCACGGCAATCGTCTTGCTCATGGGGGGAACTCCTTGGAACGGAATGCTGCGGGCAGCGCGTGCGCATGGGGATGCGCACGCGCCGAAACCGGACGATTATCGCCGATCGGCCCCGGTGCGAACAGGGCGCGCATGCCGCAAGGCGTTGAAAATACTCGCACGCAGCATTGCAAAAAAACGCAGGCCGTCGCGCCGGGCGCTGGCGCGACGACTATGCGGGAGCGTGGTCGGCGCAGGCCGCCGCATCGCCCGCGGCGCCCGCCTCCAGTTGGTCGAGCAGGTCCACCGCGCGGCGCAGGTGCGGGATCACGATCGAGCCGCCCACCACCAGCCCCACGCTGAACACCTCGAAAAATTCGTCGCGCTGCACGCCGGCGTCCTTGCACTGGGCCACGTGGTAGCTGATGCAGTCGTCGCAGCGCAGCACCAGCGAGGCGACCAGGCCCAGCATCTCCTTGGTCTTCACGTCCAGCGCGCCGGCCTTGTAGGTCTGCGTGTCCAGCGCGAAGAAGCGCCGCACGACCTGGTTGTCCTCGGCCAGGATGCGCTCGTTCATGCGCTGGCGGAACGCGGTGAATTCGGCGAGACGGTCGCTCATGCGGCCTGCCCCAGCAGTTCGCCCAGCTTGCCGCTGCGGTCGGCCGCCACCAGGTCGTCGTAGCCGCCCACGTGCCGGTCGTTGATGAAGATCTGCGGCACCGTGCGGCGGCCGCCGCTGCGTGCCAGCATCGCGTCGCGCTGCGCCGGGTCGGTATCCACGCGCACTTCGGTCCACTCCAGCCCCTTGGACTTGAGCAGGTTCTTGGCCGCCACGCAGTACGGGCATACCGCGGTGGAATAGACCTCGATCTTGGACATCACGACACTCCGCTGAATGGGAAAAGACCACCAGGATATGGGGCCGCGCCGCTGCCGGCTCAAGCAGCCGGACCCTGGCTGAACCGATACGGCGAACCGCGGTCACAGTGCTATTGTCGCCCAACCTATGACCATGGCACCACGACGCCCCATCCCGCGCCTGTTGACGGCGCTGATCACCGCCGCGCTGGCCTGCGCCGCCGGCGCCCAGGACAACGTGCGCCTGCCCGACCTGGGCAGCTCGGCCAATGCGCTGATCTCGCCGCAGGAGGCGCAGGACTACGGCGCCTCGATGCTGCGCCAGATGCGTGCCCTGGACATGGTGGTGGACGACCCGCTGCTGGACGACTACATCAACGACCTCGGCTACCGGCTGGCCGCCAGCAGCGACAAGCCGAAGGAGCACTTCACGTTCTTCGTCGTCAAGGACCAGGAGATCAACGCGTTCGCCGCGCCCGGCGGCTACATCGCGGTGAACGCCGGGCTGATGACGATCACCCGCGACGAGAGCGAGCTGGCCGGCGTGATCGCCCACGAGATCGGCCACATCACCCAGAACCACCTGCAGCGCGCGTTCGAGGATTCCAAGAAGGACGCCCCGCTGATGGCGCTGGTGCTGCTGGGCGCGATCGCCGCCGGCGCCGGCGGCCATGGTGGCGACGCGCCGATGGCGGTGCTGGCCGGCGGCCAGGGGCTGATCGCGCAGAAGTCGATCAACTTCACCCGCAAGGACGAGATCGAAGCCGACCGCGTCGGCATCCAGACGCTGGCCAGGGCCGGCTTCGACCCGAACGCCATGGCCGGCTTCTTCCAGCGCATGCAGGACGTGATGAGCGCCGGCGCCGGCGGCGAGGACGTGCCGGCCCTGCTGCAGACGCACCCGGTGACGACGATGCGCATCAGCGACGCCAAGGCGCGCGCCGGCGCGCTGGTCGCGGCGCAGAAGCTGCGTCCGCCCGGCACCGTCATGGACAAGCTGCAGTGGGAGAAAAGCACCGCGCCGATCGCGTTCGTGAAGGATCCCGCCACCCTGCTGCGGCCGTCGGTGCGCGGCGGCCTCGACACCTACGCCCTGATGCGCGAGCGCGTGCGCGTTCTGGCCGGCGACGCGACCAAGCTGGCCACCTACTACGGCGCCAGCCTGCAGTCCCGCCCCGACTTCGACACGCCGGCGAACCGCTACGGCTACGCCCTGGCACTCACCCGCGGCGGACGCGGCGGCGCCGCGACCGAGCAATTGCAGCCGCTGCTGCAATCCCACCCGGACAACCTGATCCTGAAGCTGGCGCTGGCCGATGCCCGCCTGCAAGCCGGGCAGCACGCCGCGGCGCTGGCGATGTATACCGAGCTCAATACCCAGTCGCCGCGCAACCGCGCCGTCGCGCTCGCCTACGCCAAGGCGCTTACCGCCGGCGGCGACAAGGCGCAGGCCAGCCTCGCCGCGAACCTGCTGCGTCCGCTGCTGGACGATGCCAGCGAGCCCGAGGTCTACAGCGCCTATGCCCGCGCCAGCGACAAGGCCGGCGACAGCGTGCGCGCGGGCGAGGCGTTCGCCGATGCCAGCTACTACTCCGGCCGCCCGTTCGACGCGATGGAACAGCTCAAGCGGCTGCTCAAGCGCGACGACCTGGACTACTACGCGCGGGCGCGCATCCAGGCGCGCATCAGCGAGCTGACCCCGCTGGTGCTGGAGCTGCACAAGCGCAAGATCAAGACCGAAGACAACCCGGACGGGCGGCAGCAGCAGTTGCGGCCCGACGGCGGCTGCGACAGCCGGCTGTGCTTCAGCCTCGGCGCCTACCCGGACGGCGCCGCGCGGCCGCCGGGGTGACCCGGATCCCTTCACGCCGGACCCATGTCATCGACGCGTAACATTCATCCATTGCAATATCATGGTCACAAGACATATGCGGACCCCGGCGTGCACAAACGCATCCTGATCGTCGAAGACGAGACCTCGATCCGCGAAATGATCGCCTTTGCCCTGCGCAAGGCCGGCATGGACGCGATGCAGGCGGCCGACGCGCGCGCCGCCCAGATGGCGATCGCCGAACAGGTGCCCGACCTGATCCTGCTCGACTGGATGCTGCCCGGCACCAGCGGCCTGGAACTGGCCCGGCGCCTGCGCAAGGAGGAGCTGAGCCGCGAGGTTCCGATCATCATGCTCACCGCGCGCGGCGAGGAGATGGATCGCGTCAACGGCCTGGAGGCCGGTGTCGACGATTACGTGGTCAAGCCGTTCTCGACCCGCGAACTGGTCGCACGGATCAAGGCCGTGCTGCGGCGCAGCCAGGGCGACGACGGCTCCGGCGTGGTCGAACTCGGCGGCCTGCGCATCGACGGCCCGGCGCACCGGGTCTTCGCCGGCGACGAGCCGGTGCCGATCGGCCCCACCGAATACCGCCTGCTGTACTTCTTCATGACCCATCCCGAGCGCGTCTACTCGCGCACGCAGCTGCTCGACCACGTCTGGGGCGGCAGCGTGTACGTGGAGGAACGCACCGTCGACGTGCACATCCGCCGCCTGCGCAAGACGCTGGAGCCGTGGAAGCTGGACGAACTGGTGCAGACCGTGCGCGGCACCGGCTACCGTTTCTCGACCAGCATCTGAGCCGGCGCGGGCCAGCTTGCGGCGGCGGCGGCTTTTGCCGATGCTGGGCCTCCGCCGCCCCGAGTCCTTGCGCCGCATGAGCCCGTCCGCCACGCCTGCCGCCTGGAAACTGCCCGCTGCGCTCGCCGCCGGCCTGGGCGGCGGTGCGCTGCTGGGCTGGCTGGCCGGGGGTCACCTGGCGGCCGGAATCGCCCTGGTCGCCGTCGCCGAAGTCGTCTTGCTGCTGACGCGGATCCGTCATCAAGATCAGACCATGATGGACGCATCCGCGACCGCCACATCCCTCCAGCATGACCGTTTCATGACGCGATCCCGCCGCCTCGCCTCGAATCTGCGCGATCTGCGCAACGCCGTCAGCAAATTGCCCGATGCGGTGGTGCTGCTCGACGAACAGCAGCAGGTCCGCTGGTTCAACCACGCCGCCGAGAACCTGCTCGGGCTGCGCCGCCCGCAGGACCGCGGGGTATCGCTCCCCCAGCGGCTGGCCGGCTCGGAGCTCGCCGACTGGCTGCGCGACGGCGCGCGCGCGCCACTCAACGACGCCAGCGCGCCAGGACAGGCGGACAGCCAGATCAACCTCAGCCTGCTGCCGCTCGGCGACCACGAGCAATTGTTGCTGGCGCACGACGTCAGCCACCTGAACCGGCTCGAACAGACCCGCCGCGATTTCGTCTCCAATGTCTCGCACGAATTGCGCACGCCGCTGACGGTGATCCACGGCTATCTGGAACTGCTCGACCCGGAAGACGTGCCCGAACTGGCGCCGGTGCTGGGCGAGATGCGCGCGCAGTCGAAGCGGATGGGCCAGATCGTCGAGGACCTGCTGACCCTGTCGCGGCTGGAGACGCAGCACGAGGTCGTCGACGAGCGGGTGCCGATGGAGGCGCTGCTGGCGACCGTGCGCAAGGAGGCCGAGGCGCTCAGCCAGGGCCGCCACCGCATCGTGCTGGAATCCACCGCCGGGGTCGACCTGCTCGGCTCGCCGAAGGACTTGCACAGCGCGCTGTCGAACCTGGCCAGCAACGCGGTGCGCTACACCCCGGCCGGCGGCAGCATCACCATCCACTGGCAGCGCGAACCGACCGGCGCGGCGTACTCGGTCAGCGACACCGGCTTCGGCATCCCGGCCTCGCACCTGGCCCGGCTCACCGAGCGCTTCTACCGGGTCTCCTCCAGCCGCTCGCGCGAGACCGGCGGCACCGGGCTGGGCCTGTCGATCGTGAAGCACGTGCTGAACCTGCACCAGGCCCAGCTGCGGATCCAGAGCGCGCCGGGAGTGGGCTCCACCTTCTCCTGCCACTTCGGCATGGCGCGGCTGCTGCCCCCCGGCGGCAACGACGAAACCTGAAGGCCTGCCGCGGCCGCGCATGCATTTGGCCCTCGCCATGCGCCAGAATGAGGCATGCACCCGCCCGCCCCCGTCCTGCCCGACGCCACTGACCTGACCGCGCCCGGGCTGTACCTCAGCCGCGAACTGGCGGCGCTGGAGTTCAATTTCCGCGTGCTGGCCATGGCCCGCGACGATACCGTGCCGCTGCTGGAGCGGTTGCGCTACCTGAGCATCGTGGCGAACAACCTCGACGAGTTCTTCGAGGTGCGGGTGGCGACGCTCAAGCGCCACCACGCCTACGGCTCGGCCGCGCCGGGACCGGACGGCCTGCCATCGGGCGAGCTGCTGGCGCGCATCCGCAGCCGTGCGCTGGACCTGGTCAGCGAACAGTACGCGGCGTGGCAGGAACAGCTCGCCCCGCAGTTGGACGCCGAGCAGATCCACATTCTCACCCGCAAGCAATGGAGCCCCCGCCAGCGCCGCTGGCTGCACGGCTACTTCGAGCACGAGGTGCTGCCGGTGCTGTCGCCGCTGGGGCTGGACCCGGCGCATCCGTTCCCGCGCATCCTCAACAAGACGCTGAACATCGCCGTGGTGCTGAAAGGCCGCGACGCGTTCGGCCACGAGGGCCACATGGCGCTGGTGCGGGCGCCGCGCTCGCTGCCGCGGATCATCCGCGTGCCGGCCGAGGTCAGCGGGCCCGGCGACCATTTCGTGTTCCTCGCCGAGCTGCTGCAGGCGTTCGCCGACCTGATGTTCCCCGGGCTCAAGGTGGTCGGCGCGTACCAGTTCCGGGTCACTCGCAACAGCGAGCTGATCGTCGAGGAGGCGGAGGTGGAGAACCTCGCCCTCGCGCTCAGCGAAGAGCTGGTCGGCCGCGGTTACGCGCGGCCGGTGCGCCTGGAGATCGCCAACGATTGCCCGAAGGCGATCACCGCGATGCTGATCGAGAACTTCCAGTTGGAAGAGACCGACGTGTACCGCTGCGACGGCCCGGTCAACATCATCCGCGCCGGGCTGATCTACGACTGGCTGGATCGGCCGGAACTGAAGTTCCCCCGCTTCAACCCGCAATTGCCGGCCGTGCTCGAGAGCAGCCGCAACAAGTTCGAGCTGATCGGCCAGCACGACGTGCTGCTGCACCACCCGTACCAGAGCTTCGCCGCGGTGATCGACCTGCTGCGCCAGGCCGCCGCCGACCCGCAGGTACTGGCGATCAAGCAGACCCTGTACCGCGCCGGCGAGGACACTCCGCTGGTCGACCTGCTGGTGGAGGCCGCGCGCAACGGCAAGGACGTCACCGTGGTGATCGAGCTGCGCGCGCGCTTCGACGAGGAGGCCAACATCCGCCTCGCCACGCGGCTGCAGGAGGCCGGCGTGCAGGTGGTCTACGGCGTGGTCGGCTACAAGACCCACGCCAAGATGATGCTGATCGTGCGCCGCGAAGGCGAGACGCTGCGCCGCTACGTGCACCTCTCCACCGGCAACTACCACCAGGCCAACAGCCGGATGTACACCGACATCGGCCTGATGACGGCGAACCCCGAGATCGGCGAGGACCTGCACAAGGTCTTCCAGCAGCTGTCCGGCCTGGGCCCGATCATCGAGCTGAAGCGGCTGCTGCACTCGCCGTTCACGCTGTACCCCAGCGTGCTGGCGAAGATCGAGCGCGAGACCGCGCACGCGCAGGCCGGCCGCCCCGCCCGCATCGTGGCCAAGCTCAACGCGCTGAACGAGGCGCGCGTGATCGAGGCGCTGTACCGCGCCTCGCAGGCCGGCGTGGAGATCGACCTGATCGTGCGCGGCGCGTGCACCCTGCGTCCCGGCCTGCCGGGCATCTCCGAGCGCATCCGCGTGCGCTCGATCGTGGGGCGCTTCCTCGAGCACAGCCGGGTGTACTGGTTCGGCAACGACGGCGAGGCGGAAATCTACTGCGCCAGCGCGGACTGGATGGAGCGCAACCTGCGGCGGCGGATCGAGGTGGCGTTTCCGATCCTCGATGCCGAACTGGCCGCGCGGGTGTTCGAGGAAACCCTGGCCAACAGCCTGGCCGACAACACCCAGGCCTGGCTGCTCGGCGCCGACGGCCGCTACACCCGCGCCGAACCCGGCGGCGACCCGCCCTACAGCGCGCAGCAGGGCCTGATCGAGCGCTATTGCAAATGAGCGAGCCCGCATGAAACACCGTTTCGCCCATGGCACGTGCCCGTGCGAGAATCCGCGCTTGGCCGACGCGGGAGCCCGGGCGTGAGTCCAGCCGAACAGACACCGATCCGCGACGGCGAACTGCTCGCCGCCGTGGACATGGGCTCGAACAGCTTCCACCTGGTGGTGGCCCGCATGGAACACGGCGAGCCGCGCGTGATCGACCGCCTGCGCGACACCGTGCGGATGGCTGCCGGCCTGCGCGCCGACGGCACCCTGGATGCCGAACGGCGCGCCCGCGCGCTGGCCTGCCTGGCCCGTTTCGGCCAGCGCATCGCCGGCCTGCCGTCGATGCGGGTGCGCGCAGTGGCGACCAACACGGTGCGCCGGCTGGCCTCGCCGCAGACCTTCCTGACCGCCGCCGAGGCGGCCCTCGGCCATCCGATCGAGGTGGTCTCTGGCCGCGAGGAAGGCCGCCTGATCTTCCTCGGCGCGGCGCACGACCTGCCCGCCACACGCGAACCGCGGCTGGTCATCGACGTCGGCGGCGGCAGCACCGAGTTCATCATCGGCCGCGGGCTGGCGCCGCTGCACACCGAGAGCGTGCAGGCCGGCTGCATCGCCTCGACCATGCGCTTCTTCCCCGGCGGCAAGATCAACCGCAAGCGCTGGCAACGCGCGCGCAGCGAGATCGGCGTGCTGCTGCAGCAGTTCGCCGAGGATTACCGCGAATCGGGCTGGCAGGATGCCTACGGCTCGTCCGGCACCGCCAAGTCGATCGGCGCGGTGGTGCAGGCGATGAAGTTCTCCGACGACGGGATCACCCCGGCCTCGCTCGCCGCGCTGCGCGACGTGCTGGTCGAGCACGGCCAGATCGGCACGCTCAAGCTGCCTGGGCTGGTCGAGGAGCGCGCGCCGGTGCTGGCCGGCGGCGTGGTGATCTTCGAGGCGGCATTCGCCGCGCTCGGCATCGAGCGGCTGCGCGTGTGCGAAAGCTCGATGCGCGAAGGCCTGCTGTGGGACCTGCTCGGCCGCGCCGGCGGCAGCGACCCGCGCACCGCCAGCATCGACGCCCTGGCCACCCGCTACGGCGTCGACCGCGCCCAGGCACGGCGGGTGGAGGCCACCGCACTGATGCTGTTCGACCAGGTCGCGCGTGCCTGGAAACTGGATGCCGACGCCCGCGAGTGGCTGTCGTGGGCCTCGCGCGTGCACGAGATCGGCCTGGCCATCGCGCACAGCCAGCACCACCACCACGGCGCCTACATCCTGCGTCACGCCGACCTGGCCGGCTTCTCCCGGCAGGAACAGCAGTTGCTGGCCGCGGTGGTCGAGATGCACCGGCGCAAGCCGGACAAGGTGGTGCTGGCCGCACTGCCGCAGCGCTACCGCCAGCTCGCCCGCTACACCACCGCGCTGCTGCGCCTGGCCGTGCTGTTCCGCCGTGCGCGCCGGGCCGAGTCGCTGCCGCAGATGAAGCTCGCCGCCACCAGCAAGTCGCTGCGCCTGACCCTGCCACTGTCCTGGTTCGAGCAGCATCCGCTGAGCGAAGCCGATCTGCAGCAGGAACAGTCGCCGATGACCGAACTGGGCGTGAAGCTGGACATCTCCAGCAACTGACCGCGGCGGCCCGGTCTCCGCCGCAGCCGCGTATCATGTCCGGACGCCCAGACCACCCCGATGCCCATGTCGAAATTCCTGCTCGCCACGCTGCTCCTGATCCTGCCGCCGACGCTGGCGGCGCAGACCGCCAAACCGGCGCCCGGCACCGGCGCCGCGCCACCGCCGCAGGTCGTGCTGAGCACCTCGCAGGGTGACATCACGCTGGAGCTGTACCCGGACAAGGCGCCGAAGAGCGTGGCCAACTTCCTGCAGTACGTCCGCGACGGCTTCTACGACGGCACCCTGTTGCACCGGGCCATCCCCGGTTACCTGGTGCAGGGCGGCCTGTACACCCGCGACCTGCAGCCCAAGCGCACCCGCTCGGCGGTGCCCAGCGAAGCGGACAACGGCCTGTCCAACCTGCGCGGCACGGTGGCGGTCGCCCGCGGCGCCGATCCGAACTCCGGCACCGCGCAATTCTTCTTCAACCTGGTCGACAACCGCCGGCTGGACTTTGCCGGCACGCAGAGTGGACTGACCTGGGGCTATACCGTGTTCGGCAAGGTGGCCAAGGGCATGGACGTGGTCGACAGGATCGCCGCCCTGCCCACGCGCGCGCTCGGCCCGTTCGCCGCCGACGTGCCGGACCCGCTGGTGCTGATCAAGAGCGCCCATGTCATCGGCGAGGAGTCTCCGGCGCCTGCCGCCAGCAACGCCGCCCCGGCAAAGCCCGCACCGGCCGCCGCCGCACCGGCCGCACCGAAGCCGCGCGGGAAAACCGCCAAGCCCGGCAAGGGTTGACCGGCGCGATGGCCACGCTGTTCATCGCCGACCTGCACCTGGACCCTGCCCGCCCGCAGATCACCGCGCTGTTCGAACGCTATCTCGCCGGCGCCGAAGTCCGCGGCGCCGGCGCGCTGTACATCCTCGGCGACCTGGTCGAGGCCTGGATCGGCGACGACGACGACGACGAGCTGCCCACGCGCATCGCCGCCGCCACCCGCGCCGTGCGCGACGCCGGCGTACCGGTGTACTTCATGGCGGGCAACCGCGACTTCCTGCTCGGCCCGGCATTCGCCGGACGCGCCGGCCTGACCCTGCTCGACGACGGCACCGTGCACGACATCCACGGCCGCCGCACCCTGCTGATGCACGGCGACGTGCTGTGCACCGACGACCTCGCCTACCAGGCCGTGCGCCGACAGGTGCGCACGCCCGAATGGCAGGCGCAGATCCTGGCCATGCCGCTGGAGGCCCGCCGTGCCTTCGCCGCCAAGGCGCGCGCGGACAGCAAGGCGCACACCGGCAGCACCATGGAAAGCATCATGGACGTCAACACCAATACGGTGGCCGGCGCCATGCGCGAGGCCGGCGTCACGCGCCTGATCCACGGTCACACGCACCGGCCGGCCGTGCACTCGTTCGATCTTGACGGCAAGACTGCCGAACGGATCGTGCTGGGCGACTGGTACGAACACGGATCGGTGCTGCAGGTGGACGCAAACGGCACGAATCTTCGCGGATTGGCGGTCGACTGACCTGGCCTGCGGCGCTCCGTTTTCATCCCGGGTAGAGTTGCCGACCGCACAGGCGGGGTGGTGCCGGAGCGGACAGCGGCACGGCGCTGAGCCTGAGAATGAAGCGCGGGACGCGCCGAGATTTCGTCCACACCTCATCTCTCCGCCAGATACGCAAAACGCCCCTCGCGGGGCGCGTCTATTGACGTCGCGTTGGCGTGTAGCCCGGGATGGTGAACCCCATCCATGGGGTTTACCCCTGCGCGCTGGCGCGCTCCGGGGCCAGCCTGCGGCTGTCCAAATTCGTTCCAGACGAATTTGTCGAACCCGGGAGGGTTCGTCCACACCTCC